>JAADHJ010000010.1 GCA_013151915.1 Deltaproteobacteria bacterium | reverse complement strand
AGCCGGTTTCCACAGATCATTATTTTATTGGCTGGAACTTCATTTCCGCTATGTGTTAAATTCTTCAAGGCCCGGCCAACATTAAACATTCGCTTCATCCGGTTAATGCGTACCTTTATTATTTTGCTGTCATTGCGAGCCCGAGTGAAACCGTGGCGCGGCAATCCCGGGCGGAGCTGAAAAGGTCAAAAGCTGATTCATCATAGTCACGCCGATGGCGTGACTTGAGGGTCACCCCACCCTTCGACGCGCTGACGCTTGCTCAGGACAGGCAGGGTTTTAAAAGAGGGTTTAACAGAGGAGATCCAAAAACCATAAGGTCCTGGTTTTTAACTTCGCGAAACCTCGTAACTTTGCGGTCAGCTTGTTCTTGAACTGTGCAAAAATAGAAATAAAGCTGCTTCACCGCAAGGTACGCCGGGAAGAACGTTAGAAATCTTAAACCCGTTAAGGATTTTGCCTTAACTCTGTGTACCCTGCTTAACCCCGTGTACTCTGTGTTAAATTGTCTTCTTACCCGATCTGGTATTCATTCAGGTACGCATTCCCAGGATGACCCGAAGTTTGAGGTTTGAGGTTGAACATTTATAGGGTCGTAAAAAGTCCATCCCTGGCTTTTTACTCAACGGAAAGTAAAAAGTGTCATTTTCACTTTCCTCACAAATCTTATTAATCCAGTAATTCACGGATGGTGTGACTCAGAGCATCAAACTGAACAGGTTTGATTAACATCCTGCTGTTCTGTATCTGCTCATGGTTTCCGAGCATACGTTCCGTATCATATCCCGTTACAAAAACAATCGGCATAACGGGATTCACCTCTCTAATAAGTTTGGCAAGTTGTATGCCGCTGTAATGCGGCATCACCACATTCAGAAGAGCAAGGCTGATCTCTTCCTGATGCGCTTTGAATGCTTCAATACCCCTCCTCCCATCTTCTGTCTGTATAATCTTGTAGCCCAAAGATTCCAGCACTTCGGCGGTTGTCTCACGAACATGCTGCTCATCATCGGCAAGGAGAATTGTTTCGCCCTTTGCTTCAAGAGGTCCAATCAATGCCGTGGTTTTTAGATCTTCGCTAAGTTTTCCGATGAGCGGCAGATAGATGTGAAAAGTTGTTCCTCTGTCTTGCTCGCTCTCCACAAGGATGAATCCCGAATGGCTCTGCACTGCACCATAGACCATCGACAAACCCAGCCCGGTTCCTTTGCCGACCTCTTTGGTGGTATAGAAAGGCTCAAACACCTGATCCAAATGTTTTTTCGCTATGCCATAACCGTTGTCGGATATACTCAGGTGGGCGAATCTTTTACCCTCGGCTTCAGGATGTTTTGTTAAAAAAGTATCATCCGGATCATAATGGGAGAGCTTCAATTCGATGCGTGGTTCAGGTACATCTTCAACGGCATTACGCGCGTTATTCAACAGATTCAGAAGAACCTGTTGCAACTGAGTAATATCACCACGAATCAATACCGGCTCGCTGGTTACATCATGAATGACTCGGATATTCTCCGGGATCGTTACCTGAACAAACTTCAGGGAATCCTCCACAAATGAGTTCATGGATAACTCTTGCATCTCCACAATGCCCTTGCGGGCAAAAGTGAGCAACTGAGAAATCATGGCCGCAGCCTGCCGGCATAACCTTTCAATTTTGTTGATTTTATCCACTGCCTCTGGTAGCTGTTCGCCTTGTTGAATCTTTCTTTTGGCTAGATACATATTGCCGGTAATACCGGCCAGTATATTGTTGAAGTCGTGGGCAATACCACCCACCAGCGTGCCGATTGCCTCCATTTTTTGTGCCTGCTGAAATTGCTGTTCCAGCGACAACTTCTCGCTTAGATCTGAAAAAACTTTGACATAATTGGACAGTTTGCCATCGTTGGCATGGATCGCAGTAATCGAGATGTACTCCGGAAACTCCTCTCCACTTTTTTTGCGACTCCATAGTCTCCCTTGCCACTGCCCGGTTTCTTTGACAGATTTCCACATCTTCCGATAAACAGATCTGTCCTGACGCTCTGAATGTAACATCTGGAGCTTCCTGCCTACCGCTTCTTGCTTCGGATAACCTGTGATTTGCTCAAAGGCTCGGTTCACACTGATGATGTTTGCGCTCGCATCTGTAATTATAATGCCATCCACCGTATTTTCGATGGCTCGACTGGCCAGATGCAGTTGATTTTCCGCCTCTTTCCTGGCCAGCATTGCCCTGAAGGCCACGCCATAGGATATCAACAATTGCATGAGCGGCCGTGATGCAGCACGAATCCTTTCAGCATTAAGCTTAGATAATGCGATCAGTTCGGCAATAGCATGATCATGCATTTCTCCTATCGTTTCAGGGGGAGTGTTGGATAGAACCATCTTCTGCCCCAGACTTTCAATGGCAGCAAGTGGGGCTTCATCAAGAGAGTCAGCGTATTCAGCCAACAGTGAAGTGTATTGCTCCGAAAATGTGTCCTTGTCAAAGCTCATGAGTTTAATCCCTCATGGCGGTAAAGCAACACGCAGGCATCCAGATTAAAAAACGGACGTAGCCCATCCTACAACGCGGTATCAACATCAGCAATACCGGGATCATAGTGTGTGAAAAAAGATTGCCGGCCAGCTCGGATACCGCCATGGCAGGGTAATAACCATCCAGACAAGACCTGTCAACAGCTCTGCCTACTTCAATGCATGACGGCGAGCAACATGGATATAATACTCATCATGCACAGGGACATCGAGGGTACCTCCTTTGCAAGCCTGAATCAGGCAGGTGCCGCCACAGCGAGAGTCAACACGTCTGTAAATTCCCAAGCCTTGACACGAAATTCTTCCTTTGCCATCAGTCTGTCGGTGCGGCGACTGGTGTCCAATTTACTATCGATCACCTCAATCCATAATCCAGGCTCCAACGATCTCATCCTGTTTTGTTTTAATCAGTTCTGCAACAGTCATCGGTTTGGTCATGGGTAACCTCTTCAATGATATATTCACACACTTAAGCATAATGACTTTTTGCGAAGTCATCAACTTTGATAGGGTCGTAAAAAGTCCATTGCTGGCTTTTTACTCTACGGAAAGCGAAAAGTGTCATTTTCACTTTCCTCACAAATCAACAATTTGCGCTGCAAGTCATTGATTTGGGCGCCCATTAGTGGGCGCGTTGATGACTTTTTGCGAAGTCATCAACTTTGGACGTTGGTGTGAGGTTCTCCCACACCGCCTCTGCTCCGCAGCTCCATGTCTTCGCGTCCGTTTTTCATCTCTGGACTCTGATCTCTGGACTCTGAACTCTGGACTCTGGACCGGTGTTATCCCCATGAATTCCATAGTTTGATCCAGATTCCCTGATGCCGGTTGTCAGCCGAGCATGGAAAAACCCTTGACAGACAAGGATAAATGCCATTAAAATTAACCGTAAGCGGGAATTAACACTTAACACTTAAGGGTGAGGGGTGCGATGACGAAACTGGTAAAACGTAAGGATATCTGCCGCCTGATTGGGATCTCCCCGTCCAAGGTCAACTTCTACACGACCCAGGGGCTGTTTCCGCTCAAAGGGAGAACCCGGGGAGGCTATGGCCTCTACGATCCTGATACGATCCTGGCCCGCTTCCGTAGAATCCGCGAACTGAAGGCCGACAGGCTTACCATTGTGGAGATACGGGAACGGATTATGGATGAAGAGGAGGAGCGGGGGCAGTTCCTCGAGTTGAAATTTGACGATTAGGAAGAAAAAAACCGCGAATAGGCCAAGGCCATCGGTTGTGCGTCTGCTCGTGCGGGAGAGTTCCGAGAATCTGACCGCGGTTCTCCGAAAAGCTCTCCCCCATACCCTCTTCCAGATGGAGGTGGTCCAGGCAGTGGCGGAGTTCGTCGAGAGACTGCAATCGGGCGGAACGGATGTCGTCCTTCTGGATCTCTCAGTTCCGAGCATCGAGAACAAACGTTCCTTCGATGCCATCCGCAACCGTTATCCCACACCGCCGGTCCTGGTTTACGGGGACAGCGATTCCATTTCGACCATGTCGAGTTTTCTCAAACATGGGGCCCACGGCATGTTCTGCGTCAGCGACGGGACCGATACGATTATTCACGCTGTGCGTCAGGCGGCCTCACACTATCAACTTGTCAGGGAAAACGCGGCCCTCCAGGATGCTCTTGACCGTAGGAAGAAGGCTATCGATATTCTCGAGCGTCTCGGTGAGGCTATGTCAACCATCTTTGACGTCAGGAAAATACTCAATCTTACCCTGAGGGTTGTCCGGAGGGCCCTTGACTGCGAGGGCTGCTGTCTTTACCTGGTCGACAGGGATTCCGGGGCGCTCATTGACAGTCGGGACCTGGGCGATAACGGCGAACATCCACAGATGGAACTGTGGGGAGCGGGCGGGAAGGGAAGAGAACACATCCTACGCAAGGCCGCCGATCTTTCATTGAAAAGAGCCGAACCGCTTAATCTTGATGGAATGGATGGCTTGATGGACCTGGATCGATCAGCTTGCGCAACCTCCGATGAGGGAGACCTGCGGAACCTTCTTACGGCTCCATTGTCCGTCAGAGGCGATATCCTGGGGGTGCTCGTCGCCGTAAACAGGTTGGGTCGTCGGGACTTTTCGGGGGGTGATGTTGAAATCCTGGAATCGGTGGCGCGGCAGACCGCCTTTGCCCTTTCGGGAATCCGGACCTTGAAAAGAGAACAATCGTTCCAGGAAAAACTGGGCGATCAGGTCCAGCTGGCCACGGCCCGTCTCCAGGAGAGGAACCTTGAACTCCAGAAACGGCTTGAGGAGAAAGGGGCGGCCAGCAGAAAAATCGCGGCGATGGCTTCGGAGATCAGCGAGAAGAACCAGTCCCTCGAGGATATGATAGAACAGTTCAGGGTCATCCACGAGATAAGCCAGGTCATCGGTTCTGAGCTTGAGCATGAGAGCCTGATAAAGAAAATCATCCTGGAATCGGCATCCCTGCTGAAGGCCGAGACCGTCTCCATCATGCTCAAGGACACCGAGGGAAGTCTTACGATCAGGCATGCCCTTGGCCTCAGCAATGATGTCATCAAAAACACGAGGGTCAGGCCGGGCGAGGGGATATCGGGTTGGGTGGTCGAGGAGGGAAAGCCCATCCTGGTCAAGGATGTCAATAAGATTCGCCATGAGGCATCGGATAGTACGCTTTATCACAGTGATTCACTGCTCTGTGTCCCCCTCAAGATCAAGGGGAAGATCTCCGGAGTGCTCAATGTGACCAACCGGGTGGGAGGGGGGGCCTTTGACGAGAGAGACCTTTTCCTTCTGACGATTCTTGGGAACCACGCCGCCATCGCCATCGAGAACGCCAAGCTGTACGGCACCGTAAGGGAGAACTATTTCAACACGATCAAGGCCCTGGTGAATGCGGTTGAGGCCAAGGACAGCTGGACCAAGGATCATTCCGAGAACGTCACCAACTACAGTCTCAAGATCGCGGATTATCTGGGCCTGTCCGCAGAACAGAAGGACATCATCCAGTATGCGGGCGTTCTTCACGATATCGGGAAGGTCGTAATCAGCAGCACCATAACCGACAAGCCCGGCCTGCTGACGGACGAGGAATGGGATCTGATGAGGGAGCACCCCCTTATCGGGCAGAGAATTCTGGATCCCATAGATTTCCTCGAACCGGTCAAGGTCTGTATCCAGACCCACCACGAACGCTGCGATGGTTCGGGCTATCCCTTCGGTCTGAAGGCCCACGAAATTCCTCTGGAGACCAGGATTCTGTCTGTCGCCGATGCATTCGATGCCATGGTGCATTCCCGTCCCTACAGGGAGGCGCTTAGTCTGGATGAGGCCGTGGGCGAGTTGAAGCGGTCCTCCGGAACCCAGTTCGATCCCGCCGTCGTGAATGGTCTTGTCAGGATAATCGAGGCCGAGGATGCGTCCGGCGGGCTGGAACACTAGGATGGGCGCCATGAGAAAAACACCGGTCAGGGGGGATGGTGGTGTTACGGCCTACCTCAAGGTGTTTACCGAGTCATTGGGCATCCACCTTCTTCTCGCGGGCCCCGACGGGAAGCCCGTGGGTAGGGTGGAGGGCCTCAGGGGGCTATGCGGCTGGATGTGTGCGGCCAATCACCAACCCTGTGTGGATGTTTGTATGAAGCCAAAATCCGGCTTTTGCGCCGATGACATTATTCGGATAAACCGTTGCCCTCTTGGCTTGACCGTATTTGCGATGCCCATCATCTACAGAAAAAAGCTCATGGGCTACCTCCGGGGCGGCGGCGTCCTGCCCGTGGAGGGGTTTGTGCCCGAAATCTCCGTGTTGACCGGGACCGGAATGGACCGTTCCGATGCCTGTACGGCAGCGGCCATGACCGCGGAAAATTTTTTCCGGCCTGTGGCGGAGCTGTCCGCCCTGCTGAGAGGGGTAAAGAAGAGCCTTCAGATATTTGCGGGTACGCTTAGGCTCAAGAACGCCGCCGACAGGAGGATAAGGCAGGTTGAAGGTCTGTTCGGCTCCCTCGATGGGCTTCAGGCCGAACTTCCGAGAAGGGATATCGCCGGAATTTTCATAAACGCCATCAATATCCTCTTCGGGATCGATTCGACCTTTATGGCCGTGCCCAGGCCTCTTGGGGAAGGGCTTTTTCTGCTGGCCGCTTCCGGGGATGACACCCTTCTTCCGGGAGAGGTGGGGGGTAATATGGGGGGTCGGTTTTCCAGGGTCTTTGATGAGCTCCTGGAACCGTATCTCATGCAGGACATGGTCGCTCTTCTTGATGCCGGCTTCCCCGAGAGGGTCTACCGCGCATGGCTTATCCCTGTAGGTACCGGTGAGAAGAGGAGTGGGCTCCTCGTCCTACTCAACTCCTCCCTGTCCTCCGCGGATATTCGGCTCATAAGTGGGTTTTCGGGGGCTCTGGCGCAGGCATTCCGCATATTTCATCTGGAAAGGCAGGCGGAATCCCTCATGGACGAGAGGGCGTTTCTCCTTTCACTCGTCAAGGAGCTGATGGGGGCCGCGGAGGAAGAGGAGGTCTACGAAATCCTCCTGTCGAAGGCCTGTTCCATAACCGGTGCCGAGAAAGGTTCCATAATGTTCCGGGATGACGACGGGAAGCTTTCCGTGAGGAAGACCTTCGGGCCCGACGAGGAGGTCCTGAAGGGATACCGGACCCGTCCCGGGGAAGGAATAGCGGGTAAGGTTCTCGCGACGGGCACTCCCATGCGCGTCGAAGATGTCGGGAGAGACCTCGGGGGTACGCCGAAGCGCTCAAGATACAGGACCGGTTCTTTCATATCCCTCCCGCTGATCCCGGGCAGCCATCCACCCGGGGTTCTCAACCTGTCGGACAAGGTTTCAGGGGCCCCATTCAGCGAGGTCGACCTGGACCGGGTTCGGGCCATCAGTGACCATGCCCTCCTGGCCGTTGAGCGGGCCTACTATATCAACAGGTTGAAAGACGTTACCTCCCAGGCATCCACAGACGCCCTGACCGGTCTGGCGAACCGGATGCACCTCATGGAAAACCTGGACAGGGAAATGGAAAGGTGCCGCCGCCACGGGCGGGCACTGTCGGTGGTCATGGCGGACGTTGACCGGTTCAAGGAGTACAACGATCATAACGGGCATCTTGCCGGGGACGAGGCATTGAAGGTTATCGCCTCTGTAATGAAGCGATCGGTGAGAAATATCGACATTGCCTGCCGGTTCGGAGGAGAGGAGTTCTGCCTCGTTCTTCCGGACGTGGACACCCGCGGAGCCGTGATAATCGCCGAGCGGATTCGCGAGGAGGTTGAGCGAACATGTTTTCCCGGCGAGGAGAAGATGGCATCGGCCAGGTTGACCCTCAGCCTCGGAGTTGCCGGCTTCCACGGGCTTGCGATGTCGGCCGAGGGGTTGCTTCATTCGGCCGATATCGCTCTTTACTGTGCAAAGAAGGACGGCCGCAACCTGGTCCGGACAGCGGAATTTAACCGGAATCCGTCAACGCCCTGCGTGGCGGGTCAAGGGGTTTTTCAGGGTGGGAGGGGAACAAACCATGCCTGAGCCAAGCGGTAGGAACCGGAGGAGAAACTTCTTTATCAAGCAGTGGTTTCAGCTGAGGTACATGCTCCTTCTTGCCGTCGGCACCCTTTTTGGGGGTGTGGTTTATGCCGTTGTTCTGAGATATTTCTTGCGGAAACGTCTTCTGGAACTGATGTACCAGAGCCATTCTGTCCTTGTTAATACATGGCAGGCCCTTTATCCCATCATTTTCGGGTCGACCATGGTTCTGTTTTCAGGTTGTCTGGTCCTGTTGCTTGTCTTCCTGCGGATCTTCGCGGCCAAGGTAGAAAGGGCGGCCGGGGAGGTGGAAAGTCTTTGCAGTGACCTGGAGGAACACCTGAATGAGACTGTGGAGTTCAGGGGGATTTCCGTAAAGGAGTTCAACAAGGTTGGGGCAAAGATGTTGGATATGGTTCGGTTCTACCAGGGCCGGTGGGAAAAAATCTCGAAAGAGGCCGGAGAAATTTCGGAACTTCTAGGGAGGATGACGGAGGGAGGAGACGGTCTTTCTCCGGATATGGCGCGCCGGCTGGATGTTTTGCTTGACCATCTGTTTCGCAGCAAGGTGGAGCTGGATGAGTAGGGTGGTTAGGTGGCTTGCTCCGGCTGTTTTACTGACCGTCCTTGCGGGGACTGTCCTTTGGTCCGGCGCCGATACGTTGAGGGATCCTCACACCGCCCTATCCGACCACCGACAATGTGACCTGTGCCACGAGGTCGGGGAGGACGGGACGGTGCTGCCCGACAGGTTAAAAGGGCCCATTATCGACCAATGCTACTCGTGTCATCCCCCCGGGAAAATGGGCAGATCCCATCCGGTTAACGTTGACCTCAGGCGGAACAGGATGTTCCCGGACATGGAGGTCCCGGAGGTTCTTCTGGTCGGCTGGGATTGGGATGATGTCCTGACATGCGTTACGTGCCATACGGTGCACGAGGATTGGAAATCCGTCACCAAGTGCTTCCCCGGTCAGGAGCCTCTGAATATGGGTGGGAACCCCCTGTATTACCGGACCTACTACCTTCGAATCTCGGGGGACCCGAAGCTGGGATGGGCCCCTCTTTGTGATGCATGCCATAAGCTGCTTTAGGGAGGTACACATGAGCAGGTTCATCAATTCCGCCTTTATCCTGCGAAACCTTATCGCCTTTGCAGCGGCAACCCTTGCCGGATGTTTTGCCGCCTATTCCATTCTCTATTGGTCCCTTTCAAGGGACCTGGGGGAATCCTACAGCAGAGCTTTCTATCTCATGAAGGTCCTGAGGGAAGGAACGGGCCCCGTAGTCTGGTTCGCAGTTACCCTTTACGGGATCGTCATCTCCATATTTGTCCTGACCATCGCCCTGTTCGCCACACACAAGGTTGCCGGCCCCCTTTACCGGCTGGAAATGGCCCTGGAAATGGCCCTGAGGGGCCAACTGTCGGAGTCGGTGCATTTCCGAGCCCGGGACCAGATGGTTCCCCTCGCCGAATCCATTGGCCGCCTTATCTCCGTCATCAGGAGAAAAGAGACCGGTTTGACGGAACTGGCAGAGCAGATCCGGTCCGCTCGTGACGACATGGATGGAAAAATCAGATCCAAAGATCCTGGATGGATGGATTCGGCGGCGGGTGTGAAAGAGATGCTTTCCAGTCTTTCCGTCGCGGCCCGATCCAGAAATGGGGAGATATAGGTGACCGGTAAAGGCAGAAAAAGGCTCGGTGAGGTTCTGGTGGATGCCGGTCTCATCAATCAGGATCAGCTCACAGACGCGCTTTCCGAATCCGCACGCAGCGGGATACGTGTCGGAAAGGTCCTTGTGGACCGCGGCGTTATCTCGGAGACCGACCTCACCCGCGCTCTGTCCAACCAACTCAAGATTGAGATGGTCAGCCTCAAGGAAGCCCCGCCCGATGGGGACCTGGTTGACCTGCTCCCCGAGACGCTGGCGAGGAGATACAGCATCCTCCCCTACAGGCTGGATGGGGATACCCTGGTGGTGGTCATGGCGGACCCCCTCAATGTTTTTGCCACAGATGCGCTGCGTGGTGTTACGGGCCGCTCCCTCCGGAAGGTGATCGCTTCCGAGTCCGAGATTGGCGAGTGGATCGGCGATCTCTATGGCCGCGGGTCTCTCCTGGGGTCTGCTCTTGCCGATGCCATAGCTGATTCGGTCACCCTGGGGGAGGGGGAGGAATCTCCGGATCGGCTGATGAGGCTTGCCAGGGAGACACCGGTTGTCCGTCTGGTTAACGCGCTCCTTGGCCAGGCCATCGGTCAACGCGCCAGTGACATCCACATTGAACCCCAGGAAAAGGAGGTCAGGATCAGGGTCAGGATCGATGGGATACTGGAAGAGGCCGCCAAGGTGCCGTCCCACCTGAAACTTGCCCTGACATCCCGCATCAAGATCGTTTCCGGTATGGATATAGCCGAAAAACGCATTCCGCAGGATGGACGCTTCAGGTGGACCGAGGGGACGCATGATGTCGATGTGAGGGCGTCGACCCTCCCCACTGTCTACGGGGAAAAAGTCGTTCTGCGGATCCTCGATCGAGCATCGGACGTCCTCGATCTGTCGGAACTGGGATTTGGGGAGGAACATCAGGTCATCATCCGTGATCTCATCCACAGGCCCTACGGCATCATTCTCCTGACCGGTCCCACCGGGAGCGGAAAGACGACCACCCTCTATGCGGCCCTCAACGAGATAAACGTCATCGGACGAAATATCGTCACCGTGGAGGACCCGGTGGAGTACGAGATCGCCGGGCTCAATCAGGTACAGGTCGCTCCCAATATCGGATTGGGGTTTTCATCGGTGCTCCGAAACGTTCTCAGACAGGACCCGGACGTAATTATGGTGGGGGAAATCCGCGATGCCGAGACCGCGAACATCGCCGTCCACGCGGCTTTGACGGGACATCTCGTTTTTTCCACCCTCCACACGAACGACGCGGCCGGGGGAATTCCGCGGCTGCTCGAACTCGGGGTAGAGCCGTATCTGATCCGTGCATCGGTGCTGGGGTTCCTTGGGCAGCGTCTCGTTCGGAGGATCTGCCCGCAATGCAGGACGGAGGTCTCCCTTTCCCCCGATGTCCGATCCCTTCTGTGGGGGGAGTGGGTCGGGGAGACCTTTTTTCAGGGCCATGGATGCGACGAGTGCAGGGAGACGGGGTACCACGGCAGGACGGGGATCGCCGAGATCTTCAAAATCAATCGGCGGATCAGGGATCTTGTCGCCCGTGAGATCTCCCATGAGGCCCTGTCGGCCGAGTTGAGAAAAGAAGGGTTCGTCTCCATGAGGGAGGATGGGATCGCCAAGGCCGCCAAGGGAGAGACCAGCCTGGAGGAGGTCTTCCGGGTTACACAGGATGTTGAACTTTGATGACTTCGCAAGAAGTCATCAAAGCGCCCACTTAGGGGCGCTCAAATCGAAGATTTGTGAGGAAAGTGGAAATGACATTTTTCGCTTTCCGTTGAGTAAAAAGGCATAGAAGGACTTTTTACGACCCTATCAAAGATGATGACTTCGCAAGAAGTCATCAGGAAGGACTGAGGGTTTGCCAAACTTCAGGTATCGCGCAAGGGATGATGGGGGGAAACTCATCCAGGGGACGCTGGAGTCGTCCTCCGAGACGGCCGTGGCGGCGAGGATCAGCGACATGGGCTATCATCCCGTGGCTATCTCGCCGGTGAGCGGACACCGGGGATTTCTGAAACGGCGCGGGAGGAAGGTTCCCATCGCCGAGGTGGTGGTTTTCTATCGACAGATGGCAACGATGAATGACGCCGGCCTGCCCCTCATTTACAGCCTCAACACTCTTGCGGAGGGGACCGGGAACCGTCGTTTCAGGCAGGTCGTCGAGTCCGTCCGAATGGGAGTTGAGGGTGGTGAAACCCTGTCTGACTCCATAGCCAGGCATCCCGGTGTATTCGATGAGGTTGCCATCAACATGATCCGTGTAGGGGAGAGCAGCGGCAACCTGTCGGAGGTGCTCGAGAGGCTGGCCGAGTATGGAGAAAGGTCCGCCGAGGTCCGGGCGCGGGTAAAAAACGCTATGGCCTACCCCATCGTACTTTCTGTCCTGGCTCTGGGGGTGGTGATCTTCAGCCTTGTGGTCGTGATGCCGCGCTTCGCCTCGATTTTCAAGAGGATGAACGCGCCTTTGCCCCTGCCGACCAGGATGCTTATGTCGGCCAGTTCGGTGGTCAGGCACCAGGGGTGGCTTATTCTCGGCATCATCATCCTGGCCATTGTAATATTCAGGCTCCTCCTGAGGACCGACAGGGGACGCTGGGCCTGGGACGGGTTTCTGTTTCGTATCCCGGTTTTCGGACCTTTGAGGATGAAGAACCTCTCGGCCCGTTTTTCCCGGAATATGGGAACCCTCATTGACAGCGGAGTGGATATCCTCTTCGCCTTCGAGATCTGCGAGAAGACCTTGAAAAGCGTTCGTCTGGAAAGAGCGTTGCAGATTACCCGGGACAGCGTCAGGGAGGGGGAGAGCATCGCCCCTGTCCTGGAACTGCAGCGTGTCTTCCCTCCACTCCTCCACCGCATGATCGCTGTGGGCGAGGAAACGGGACGCCTGGGACAGATGCTTTTCAGACTGGCCGGCTACTACGATCTCGATGTGGAAATGACCATCAAACATCTCACAACCCTGCTCGAGCCGTTCATGATTATCGTTATGGCCGCGGTGGTGGCCTTCGTGGCGGGCGCCACGCTGCTGCCGCTGTTCAATATCGTCAAGTACATGCACTGAGGTGATCTTTTTTGCCGCTTTTAGCGAAATAATTATACATCAAAAGGAAAGGAGGGGATCGACGGCAGAGAATAAAGAGCGATTTATCGGACGTTAAAAAAACCGCCTCTGGTCCTGGAATTGCGGATGTCCATCCGTACAGATCCATGAAGTATACAGGGCCAAAGGGCAAACGGGGGTGTTGGACCGGCCCCTGGAACCGAAAAAAAGGAGGATGCAAGATGAGAACTCGCAGGGAAAAAGGTTTTACGTTGATAGAACTGCTGCTGGTGATCCTGATCATCACCGGATTGGCGGCCATCGTGGTACCCAATTACATGAAGGTGTCGGACCAATCCGACACTGCCGTAAACAAGGCCAATGAGGAGTCCATCAGGGCCGCGGCCCGTCTCATGGTGCTTGACGGTGGCCTGACTGCCGTTTCGGCCGTGTCTAACCTGAATACCAATAGTGGTGCGATCAACTTCGCGTCCCATACCGCCGTCTATGTCCATGGACCTTACCTGGAGTCAATCCCGATCACATCTGCAGCCGGGACTGCGTATTTGGTAAGTTTGAACTCATCGACCGGTGCGATCGGTATTTCTCCGGTACACTGATGATTTGCAGGTTATCCGGCCCCCGATGCACTGGGGCCGGATAACCTTAACCTGAGGTACTGCACATTGAAAGGTTTCACTCTGGTGGAGGTGCTTGTGACTATCGGGCTTCTCCTTACCATAGCCCTGGTAGTTGTATTTACCTTATACTCCTCGTCTCCGAACACGCAGCTGAGGGCGGCGGTGGAGCAGGTTGCCGGCGATGTCCGCCTGGCCCAGGATCTGGCCATAAGCGAGCGGGCCCGCTACAGCATCCTGTTTACCGCCGGCTCCGCGGCCTATGCCCTGCGGAAGTGGGACGTGGGTACGTCCGCCTGGATCGCGGCGTCAGGTACCCAGACGCCCGCTTCCCTCCCCGATTCAACCACTGTCCAGTCGGTCGTCGATCTCACCGCCGGGACCCTTATCTTCGATTCCATGGGCGCCCCATACGAAGGGACCGGGACCGGATCTCCCCTCGTGGGCTCCGGGGCGGGAGGGCTGGACCATATCGTTATCTCCAGCGGGAAGATCGGGCGGACGGGCGAGGTGACGATCACTCCGGGGCCCGGAACGGTGGAGGTCAGCTGGTGACAAGGCCGGGCGATGATGCGGGGGCTTCGGCGGTGGAGACCATTGCGGGCGTAGCGGTCCTTATGATCATCTTCGCCTTTATGCTGAGTATCTACAGCGGCCAGGTTCACCGGGCGGACGAGGGCATATTGAGAGCGCAGCTCAGGGCCCTGCGGATGCAGGCTAAACTGTTTAAGGTTGTCAGGGGCCGCTGGCCCCAGGACACTAAGGAACTGGTGCAGGATCCCCTGAGCATCTTTCCCCTGGGTGCGGCGAACCTTCCCCAGGAGCCGGCCAGCAGGATGTTAAAGGCCGGTCCGGTCCTGGCTGTCGCGGCGGACGAGGATGGATACCCTGTTGATCCTTGGGGCAATCGTTTCGTGTACGAGCGTCTCACGGGCCGTATCCGGTCCGGGATGGAGGGCTATGAGAGCTGGTAGCTGCCGGGAAATGGCTTTTGTGAACTCCGGGATGGATCTGGATTTCCGAAGGAGTGGGGGGTTCACCCTTGTGGAGATGATCCTCTCCCTCACCATTCTGGCGGTGGCCATCCCGGTTCTGGTGAGCCTTTTTTCGGGTGGACTCAGACAGCCCCAGTGGGCCAGGGAACAGACCCAGGCGCTGTTTCTCGCCCAGGGGCTGATGGAGGAGATTGTCACCCACAAGTGGGACGAGGCGGCGACCCCTCCCGGGCACACCAATGTTCCAAGTACCATCGGTCTTGACGCGGGGGAGGTGATCGGAGACAGATCGACCTACGACGATATTGACGATTACGATGGGCTTTTGGACAACCCCATGCATGATGCCAAGGGGACGACTCTGACGGGGTTTGCCGGATTCTGGTCCCAGACCCATGTGGACTATGTGGCGTCCGACAAAGCAACCCCGGACTTCGATACCGCCCTCGGCAAGGGGGCCGGGACCGACTTTAAACGGGTGAACGTAACGGTAAACTGGCCCGATGGAAACGTTACCCTTACCGCGATGAGGGGAAATTTCTGATGATTTCGGCAAGGTTGTCGGTGGAATGGAAGGCCCAGGGAGGCCTGACCATCGTTGAGCTGCTCCTGGCCCTGGCTATCATGGCCGGGGTGTCGGTTGTGTTCGTTGCCCTTCTCACCTCGGGTCTCGATGCCTGGGAGGCCGGGACGGCCCAGTCCCGAACGGACCAGGAGGTGCGGCTGACCCTGGAGAGGATTTCGAGGGAGCTAAGGGCCTCACGCAGCAGGGCGGGTGATATCACCATAGGCGCCGGGAACACGTCCATCGCGTACCCGCTTGACACCGACAATGACGGTGCCTACGAGACCACCGTTCGTTATTTTCTGAGCGGTTCGAACCTCATGCGCCAGGAAAATGGCCTGCCGGCGGCGGGGAACAGGGTGCTCAAGGACGTAACCGGTGTAGTTTTCGATGACCTGTACGGAAACAGCCGCCTCATTGCGGTCACACTGGCCATCATCCACCCGGTGGAAGGGTCCAAGGGGAAGGGCGCCGTCACTATGGAGACCAGCGTGGGACCTCGAAATGACTGATCTTCGGCGGAAAACCGCTCTTGATGGGGAGGGAGGCTCGACCCTTGTGGTTGTTATGGCGCTGATCCTTACATTGCTCGCATTGGGTTCGGTGTTTGTCAGGCTCATGGGCGACGAGGCCATGATCGCCCAGAACCTGGAGTCGAGGACCCAGGCTCTTTACCTGGCCGAATCCGGCGTACATGTCGGCATTGTCTACCTTCAGGATAACCCGGCCTGGCCCGGGATTTTGCCCAAAGCCAAGGTGTCCTACCCAATGGCTGGAGGGACCATGTCCTACAGGATCGATACCGTCGCCGGATCGGGTTTCAGCAAGGCGTTCGTGGTGGGAACTGGAGACGTGGCCGGTACCCAGAGGGAACTGGAAGTGACGGTGTTGCGATGAGGCGCTTTTTCGCCGTGGCAACGGGCCTTGTCCTGTCCTTGCTGTTTCTGTCGGGGACGGCTGCGGCGGGGACCTATTCCATGTCGCTGCTGCAGGATCCGGCGGTGGTGATGGGCGAGAGTACCGCCTCCTTGGCACTCAGTGTTACCAACACTTCAGGCGTGGGCGGGGCTTCCATTGGATGGATCAGGATTTATGTGGACCCGGCCGTCTATTATGTGAGTAATTCCAATACCGCGCCGACCGGTTGGAACGTTCGAAGGATCAGAAACACGGGACGTGGGGGGAGCTACATTATCTACGAGGCGACCTCCGGGAGGATAGCCCCCAATGGGAGTGTAGTGTTCAATCTTGTCGTGGCCGGGACGAATGACGGCCCGTTCCCCGCGGACGTCAACGATATGACGGATGCCTTCGATCGTGTGGATGTCCGGACGAGCAGCTCAAGAATGGCGGAACGGTTTACGGGAACACCGCCCACCTGGAAAAGGTATGGCCTCAAGATCCAGCTCTTCGCAGTCCCTTCCGCCCTGGGTACAGGGCAGAATATTGCGGTTTCAGCAGCGGTCACCAACCGGACCACCGTCACCCATGGGCAGGTTTCGCCTGGGTCTCTGTCGCTGTCCGGAAGCGGATCGGCCATTTACAGCACCGGCCCCGTTCCCCCGAATTCGGACCTGGCCTCGGGCAACCTTCAGGTATTTTCCTATAATTATACCTCCGGGCTGTCCGGAACGGTGGTTTTTTCAGGATCCGCCGCGGACGGGACCACCGGGATGGCTACTTCCCCGACCGGGCGATCCAATACGGTTATTATCGGTGATTTTACCGCCATCATGGCCCTTGTCCCGTTAAAGGTCGCAGACGGGCAACAGGTCACGGCCACCATGACGCTGACAAACAACGGGACTGATTACATCGCGTCGGTTGTACCGTCCGTCGCCACCTCGGGCACTGCCGGCCTGGCCATAGTTTCCGGCCCGACGCCGTCTCTCATCGGGGCCATGGCACCCGGGACCAACCAGGAGATACGATGGGTATACAAAGCAACCGGAAACGTGGGCGATACCTACCGATTATCAGGCCGGGCAACCTCGAGTACGCTGACATCGATCCCCGATCCGGCCGTCAGCCCTTGGGGCGTAATCTCCGCTTACTCCGCCGTGGTTTCACCGGACATTGTCGCCTCCGGTGCGGTTAACCTGTCCCTGGTCTTTACGGTCTTCAATAACGGATCCTATCCCGTCCGGCAGGTGAAGATCAACACCCCGGCGGGATGGAACCTCCAAACTGCGTCCGGGCCGTCCGGGTGGAGCGTCAGAACCTCCGGCAACCCCGTTACGGTCCGATTCAGAACCCGGACCGATTCCATCCCCGTTGGAGGAAACGGGGTGTTCAGCCTGATTTTCTCATCAATCCCCACCGTTTCAAGCTCCACCGAATTTAACTTCCTGGTTTCCCTGTGGGATACCCGTACAAGGCTGAACAGGATCGCCACAGGAGCCGTGGAAACATCGGTCACCGTGAATCCATATTCGATTACGCTTTCGGCCATCCCCCATGCGCCGCCAAACCTGATTGCCGACGGGGTCCAGTCCTATGCCCTTTCCGCCACGTTGAATGGGCCGACGGGTCCCGTGGCCGACGCCCCAGTCCTCTTTACGTCCACTGCCGGAAGCCTCGCGTCCGGTGCTCCCGTTACGGACGCCTCAGGACAGGCGGCAAACAGCCTCACCGGGCCGCTGAGTGCCTCACCGGTCACCGCCACCGTTACGGCTCAATACCTCGGGGCCTCGGCAAGCATAGTTCTCCCCTTTAATCCATATACCGGCCTGCTCATGGATTACCTTCCCGGGACGCTGGGCCCGACGTCAGTCTCGCCAGGCGACACGTCTGTTGTATTCGTCCTGAACGTTATCAATACGGGGACGGCGACGGTTTCCGGTCTGGCCCCGTCCACCAGCTTCAGCTTCTCGGACACAGGTTCTGGTGGAACAAGTACTTTCACTGCGCTCCTGAACAATTCAAACCCGACTTCCATCGGACCGGGGGCGACGGCGACACTGACCTTTCTCGCCCGGAATGTGGCTAACGCTTTCCTTTCAGGGAGCTACTTCCCTGTACTATTTCTGGATGACGGCTTCTCCGCTCCCGGTACGAGGCCGGTAACCGATCCGGTTACGGTTGCAGGTGGTGCGGCCCCCATAACGATTATCCAGTGGAGGGAATCCATCCAGTGAGGGCGGTGAATTCCAAAAGTTCAAGAGAGGTGAGAGGATGTATTTAAAGAGATTCGGTCT
Organism: Deltaproteobacteria bacterium; assembly: GCA_013151915.1. Classification (NCBI taxonomy): domain Bacteria; kingdom Pseudomonadati; phylum Myxococcota; class Myxococcia; species Deltaproteobacteria bacterium. The sequence goes on along the minus strand of JAADHJ010000010.1, from coordinate 85,651 downwards.
GAAGGAGGAGCCCTTCAAGCTGACGCCGGACCCCAGGTTTTTCTACAGGGGAGAACAGCACGAGCGGGCCTTGGCGGAGCTTCTGTACGGCGTGGAGCAGAGGAAGGGCTTCATGGTCCTGACGGGGGAGGTCGGCACCGGCAAAACCACCGTCTCCAGGGCCCTTCTCGACTCCCTTGGCCCCGAATATGAGACAGCCCTTGTCCTCAATCCCCGTTTAACGGCCGACGAACTCATAAGGACGGTCGTCCAGGATTTCGGTGTAAAGAACCTGCCTGCCGGCGCCACGAAGGGTGAACTTATCGCGCATCTCAATCGGTTCCTTCTTAAAATCGCGCTTGATGAAAGAGGGGCCGTACTCCTGGTGGACGAGTCCCAGGAATTGTCCGGGGACCTTCTCGAGGAACTGCGACTCTTAAGCAATCTTGAGACGGACAGGGAGAAGCTCCTGCAGATCATCCTCATCGGTCAGCCCGAACTGGTGGAAACGCTGTCCTCAAAGGAACTGCGTCAACTGAGACAACGGGTTGCCGTATGGGCACATCTTGGCCCCCTTGACCCCGAGGAGACCGCATCCTACATCAGCAGGCGCCTCACCGTGGCCTCAGGTGGACAGCACCTCGTGCATTTTACTCCAAAGGCCCGCAAAGTCCTTCACCGACTCAGCGGCGGTTACCCCAGGACCATCAACCTGATGGCCGACCGGGCTCTGCTGGGTGCCTTTTCGAAGAATACGGGTCGGGTGAATTCGGGCGTGGTTGTCAAGGCCGGCCGGGAGGTGGCGGGGGGACAAGCCGCCCCGGTTCGAGGTCGCCGGACTGCGGCGGCCGTTGTGGTGATTGCCGCCATTGTAATGGTTTCCCTTCCGTCCGGGACAGAGAATCTGACCCGTGCTCTTGGTCCCAGTGCTTTCAATGGCGTCGTTACCGAAAGTCGCGCGGCTGTAGGGGGTCTTCCCGACCTGCTTTCCCGCTACTTCATCCTGACCGGGTCAGATCATTTAAGCAGGGAGGCACTGCTCTGGCGGATCAACGGGCGGACGATACAGGATCTTGCTTTCGCTTTGCGCGGCATTGAGGCCAGGGAGCGATATGGTATGTCAATGGCGGAGGTATCTCTCGATGAGGACCTCTGGAGGCTTGCCGGGGTTGTCGGGATTGTCCCTCTAAGGAAGACCGGCGGGTTTGGCCTGATCCGCCCTGACGATCAGGCGGCAGGCGGGTGGCGTATCCTCGTTCCCGGAGAACGTGAGCGCTCCGTGGATGGAGTTAGGGGTGGTGGGCCACCCGGGATGGCGAAGGCACTGGTGCTTTACCGGCCTGACCCGGGGCTGCAATTGTCGCTCAAACGGGGTGACCGCGGTCCCGCCGTTCGTGTCCTGCAAGCCGCCCTGGTTTCCCTGGGGATGCTTGCCCGGGATCAGGCGATCGGGACATTCGGACCGAAAACCGAACATGCCGTCGCAACCCTTCAGAAGCGTTGGGGCCTCGGGATCACCGGGGTACTGGATGACGCCACGGGATATTACCTCTCCCGATTTGACGGTAGGGGATGGGGAAGACAAACATGAGTATTATCCATGACGCGTTAAAGAAAGTTCAGGGGACACCGGACACCGGCCTGCCCGAGAAGACCCCGTCCGGAAGGGATAAGCTCGGGACAACCCTAAAAGGTTCCTCGATATTGATCGCCGTGGCGGTGACGGTGGGGATACTGGCGCTGGGAGTCCTGGCGTGGAGGGTGGGGATATTATCGAAGGGAGCGGCCACACAGGACGGCACCCCAACGCCTCGTAATATTCCTTCGGCAATGACGACAACAGTCCCGACGGCGAAAAATGCCGCTCCCCATCCAAATCCTGCGATTGACCGTACGAAAAAACTGGACATGGATGCTCAACGGTACCTTCGTATCGGGGATCTTTCCGCGGCGGAGAAGGAATACAGGCAGGCCCTCGCGCTGTCCGGGGGCAATCGTGCTGAAACAGCCAACAACCTGGCGGTTGTGCTCAGGAAGGAGGGGAAGCTCAAGGAGGCCCTCTCCTTATATAATCGCTCCCTTGCGGAGAATCCCCGCTACGCGGAAGCGCTGAATAACAGAGCTGTTGTGTTCCGTAGAATGAAGAGATACCAGGAGGCGGAGAGGGACCTGGAAAAGGCCCTGACCCTGGTCCCGGGATATGCGGTGGCGCAGGCAAACCTTGCTATTGTCCTCGAAGCTGCCGGACGGAAAAAGGCGGCGGTGGCAGCCTACCGGAAGTACCTTGGCAACCCCTCTCGCCGCCCGGGGCTGGAGGAGGCCCTGATCCGCAGAAGGGTCTCGCTTATCGAGGATGAGATAGCCGGTCTGGAGCTTCGGAAAGGTGTCGGAGACAGCAGCGGATCAGTCGGGAGGTAACGTTTCATGTTTCTCGGTTCAGGAAAAGTCCTGGGGATCGATATCGGTCGGAGGGATCTTAAAATCATTCAGCTGAAGGGGATGCCTAAAGATCCCAACCTGGCCGCATGGGCGATTGTAGCGAAGGAAAAACGATCCTTTGAGGGGAACGGATGGCGCCCCGACCTTTTTGAGGATATCGCCCTTTCCCTCCAGATCCACGGCATCAAGGGGGGAAAGGCCTACGTCTCTCTTCCGGACGATATGGTGAGGCTTTCCTACCGCAAGCTTCCAGCCATGCCCCCGGCGGAGCTGAAAAGCGCCATCATCTGGGAGATCCGTAAGGAATGGGACATGACGGTCGAGGAAATGGTAGTCGACTATATTGAGATGGGTGAGGTCGTGGCCGGGCCGAACAGAATGAACGCCTATCTGGCTGCCGTTTGCAAAAAAAGACCCGTTGAGTTTCTCGGCAGGAGTTTGCTGGACATGGGAGTCAAGGTCCAGTCACTGGAGTTTTCGACGCTTGCCCAGATCTCCTGTCTGCTGGCTTCAGGCAGCGCGGATGGCGCCATTGGACTGGTGGACCTCGGCGCATCCCAGACCAACCTCATTATCCTGAAGGACGGTTCCGTCAGGTTTTTTCGCATGATCCCTTCAGGGGGCGACAGTATCAGCGAGGCGATCTCCCAGGCAACGGGACTTACCTGGTGGGAAGCGGAGAAACATAAGCGAATGGGTGTCCCGTCCGGGGAAGGCGGAGATGAGCAGATGGTCCGGGCCTTTCGGGGCACGCTGGAACTCATTATCGATGAGGTGTTTCAGACCCTCCGGTTTTATGTCGCGGAACGCAAGGAAGGCCCTGTGGAACGTCTTGTGCTCACCGGGGGTGGGGCACTGATGCCCGGTGTAGAGGGTCCATTTCAGGATGTGCTGGGGCTGCCTGTCGAGGTGTTGAACCCGTTTGGGAATCTGCCGGTATCCAGTGGCGTGAGGGACAGTGATATGGTGGTCTCCCAGGGCGGCAGGCTGGTTACAGCTCTGGGACTGGCCCTGAAGGAGTGAAATCGAGATGAAATATCGTACCAACCTTCTGCCTGGGAATGTGAAGGCCGGGAAAACCCTGCAGTCAGGGAATCTGATCATGGTCCTCCTGGTGGTTTTCTTCATCACCGGTCTTGTGACCATCGGGGTCATGTATGAGAGGCGGTTCATCGCCATCCAGGAAGGAATTGCCAGCCTGAATTTTCAGAAAAATCAGCTGTTGTTCGAGGAGGATAAGGCCAAAGAGGTCCTCAGCAGGATCGAGAGTATCCAGGCCAGACAGGCCGAGGACGGAAAAGTGGTAAAGCTGCTCGAAGGTCTGGTGCGGGGAAGAATTCTCTGGTCAAGGGTCCTTGCCCAGACAACGTATATCGTCCCGAAAGGCGTCTGGCTGAACTTCCTGAGCAGCAGCGGCAGTGAAGCCGGCCGGAAACTGGTATTCCGCGGAACGGCATTGTCCAATAAATGGGTGGCGCGGTTCCTGTTTTACCTGGAAAACCATCCGGACTTTTCCGGGGTGAGCCTGGAGTACAGCAGGCTCACAAAAATGGGCGGCAAGGATCTCTACAGTTTCGAGGCCCACGCCGTCCTCTCCTCCACTGCAGGGAGGTTTTGAGATGACCCAGGTACGAGACGTCCTTTCACGCCTTCCCGGAAGGTGGAAACTGGTCCGCTACATGGTCCTTATCCTGGCCATGATGGTGATCTACCTTCCCTTCCAGAGGTTCTACATCGGGCCCAAACAGGAGAGGATCGAGGCATCCAGGAAGAGGATGGATGTGGTGGCCGGAGAGGTGCGTTCACTTCACACAAATGTTGGGGACATGAAGATCCGTGCCTCCATGGAACAGGACGTGTTGGAGAATTTCAGGCTTATGGAGGAACGGCTGGACGCCGCAAAAAGGATGCTGCCTACCAGGGAAAACATTTCCGGGCTGCTGGAAAAGCTTACTCAGCCCGGAGTCCGAGCCGGCGTTTCAGTTCTCAGCCTGATGCCCTACCCCCCCGAGGATATCCCCAACCTGACCCGGCAGTCTTTCAAAATTCAGGTTGAGGGAAGATATATAAATATCGGGAAATACCTGTTGGCTCTGGAGAGTATGGACAGGCTGATCCTTGTCGACAACCTCCAGATTACCGGCGGCGACCAGGATAACAGGAAGGTTCAGGTCCAGATACTGGCCTCGACGTACCTTCTCAAGGAGGAGTGATGAAACCTGGATTGATCCTGGTTATTCCTGTCACGCTTTTCATGCTCTCCATGACTGCCGTAGCGCACGGTGCTTCTCTCTCCGACCTGGATGTGGAGTGGTTCAGGGAGAATCCATCACCGGTCAGTTGGGGACCCGATCCGTTCATCCCCAAGGTCTCCCTGAGTGTTCCCGGAGAATCGTCGGGGCCGTCCGATCGCGGTATCTCTTTTACGGCTGTCATCATGGGTGGGGGAAAACCGGCTGCCGTGTTAAACGGGGTCGTTGTCCATCCAGGAGACAGCATTAGAGGTAGCAAAGTTCTTAGAATAATGAAGAACTCAGTGTTGCTCAAGGGACCCGCCGGCTCCGTTGAGATACCTCTCAAACCGCTTTTTAACGTCAAAAGCAGTCTTCCCTGAAGGGGTTAAAGCCATGAAGAAAACCGGAAGATCCAGAACCGCCGTTCAACTCCTCACAGGCTGCCTCGCCCTGTTATTCCTGTATGTGGGATGGGCATGGGCGGCGGGCCCTTACGACCTGGAGTTCAGGGAGGCGGACGTCAAAGATGTCCTTCGCCTCCTGGGCGATCAGGAGGGGATTAATATCATTATCGGAGACGGGGTTAAAGGCACCGTAACAGCGAGTTTTCGTGGGGTCGGGTTCGAGGAGATCCTCGACTCCATCATGAGGATGAACGACCTTCGGGCGGTAAAGGATGGATCCATCCTCAGGGTCGAATCCAGGGCGGACATGGTCGCTAAAGGCGACACCATGGTACGCCGGATTTTTCGCCTGGACTATTTTAAGGCTGTGGAACTGGCCAAAACCCTTGAAAAGGCCGTATCCCAGGACGGTTCCATTACCCCGGATGAAAGAACAAACAGTCTGCTTATCTACGACAGCCAGCAACAGATGGCGGGGATTGCGGCGCTGATTAAGGACCTGGACCAGCCCGTTCCCCAGATCATGATCGAGGCCCGTATCGTAGAGACCACGACAAACTTCGCCAAGGAACTCGGGGTCCGGTGGGGATTCCAGTACACGCGGACGTCGGGCAGCAACGTCACTCAGGTGTTCGGCACGGAAGCAGGCAACAGCATGGTGAATGTACCGGCTGAGCCAGTGGTCTTCGGGGGCGCCGGTTTCTCCTTCGGCAGGCTCGACGGGTCACTGAATCTCGATTTTCAGCTCACCGCCATGGAGGACAGGGGGTGGGGCAAGATCATATCCACGCCCAAGATAGCAACACTTGACAGAGGCGAGGCCACCATCCAGGCCGGGGTCAAGATACCGATCCAGACCGTCAGTGAACAGCAGGGGGTTGGCACCACGAAGGTGGATTATATCGACGCATTCCTGAAGCTTACCGTCACCCCCCAGGTCACATCCCAGGGCCAGATCGTGATGAAGATCTCCGCCGAGAGGACAGAGCCCGACTGGAGCAGAACAGTGGATGCGGTTCCCGCGCTTCAGACCCGGGAGGCGCAGACCCAGGTCAGAGTCCGGGACGGTGAAACGGTGGTGATCGGGGGGCTCCTCCAGGAAAACGAGAAAAAGGTTGAAAGTCGGGTCCCGATTCTGGCGGATATCCCCCTCATTGGCGGGGCGTTCAAGCGTAAGGAAAAGACCAGGGACAATGGGGAACTGCTGATCTTTATTACACCGAGGGTGATCTCACCCAATTGAATTCCGTGGAGTAAAAAGCCATGGATGGACTTTTTACGACCCCATCAAAAATGATGACTTTGCAAGAAGTCATCAAAGCGCCCATTTAAGGGCGCTCAAATCGAAGATTTGTGAGAAAGTGAAAATGACATTTTTCGCTTTCCGTGGAGTAAAAAGCCATGGATGGACTTTTTACGACCCCATCAAAAATTGACTATCGGATCTGCTACGAGGATACCGATTCAGGCGGTGTCGTCTATTATGGGAACTATCTCAGGTACTTCGAGAGGGGTCGCACGGAATACCTGCGCCTACGGGGGTACTCCGTAAAGCAGTTCGATGATCAGGGATGTTTATTTCCCGTAGTCCGTGCTGAAATAAACTACCGGTCCCCCGGCTTCTACGATGACCTCATAAGGATCGAAACAGATATGGTCCGGGTGGGGAAGACCTCCGTTACCTTCGACCACAGGGTTTTCCGGTCTGCCGACGACACCCTCCTGGTTAAGGGACGGACGACGGTGGTCTGTGTCGGCAGGAATTTAAGGCCGAGGCGCATTCCGGAAGAGATAAGGGATCTGGCCGGCGGGCCGATACTGGTCTGATGGCGGACACTCACAAGCACCTTGATGACAGTCTTCGGGTTACCGTCATCGGCTCCATCCTCAACGTGGTCCTCATCGTTTTCAAACTGACCCTTGGCATTCTTGGCCACAGCCGTGCGCTTGTGGCCGACGGCCTCCACTCCATGACAGACCTGATGACCGACGCCATACTCATCGGTGGTCTCATTGTCGGTGCAAAGCCCACTGACGAGAGCCACCACTATGGGCATGGAAAAGTGGAAATATTGGTGGAGATGGCCCTTGGGAGTATTCTCGTCCTGGCCGGCATCCTGATCATCTACGACTCCGGCAGAGCCCTCCTGCACCCCCCCGATACGGGTCCGTCCCTGTTTGTCATCCCGGCCGCCCTTTTCAGCGTCATAAGCAAGGAGTGGCTCTATCGGATCACCATGCGCACGGCAAGAAGTGAAGGACGCCCCGCCCTTGTTGCCAACGCCTGGCACCACAGAAGCGACGCCCTGTCCTCCGTGGGTGTGCTCCTGGCCGTCAGCCTTGCCATCATACATCCTGCTTTCGCGGTGGCCGATCCTCTTGTCGGTTTCTTCGTGGCCCTTCTCGTCATCGGGATGGGTGGGAAGATCGGGTGGAATGCGGCTCTCAGGATCATCGATACCGCGCCGTCCGGGGACTTTATGGAACGCGTCAGCCGGATGATACGGGAGATTCCCGATGTGAGAAGCATCAGGAACCTGAGGATGCGGTACGTCGGCCGGCTCATCGCCGTGGAGGTCCATCTGGGCCTGGATCCGGAGATGACGATAGATCGCGGCCATGAGGTGGCCTCCGAGGTGAAAAGGTCGATCCTGGAGAGGGACAGCCGCGTCTTCGATGTTCTGGTTCATATGGAGCCTGAAAATGGAGAGCCACGGCAGCGTGATGTCCGGGCAAGAGGTGAATTTCGGTCGTAAGGCACCGGGGCGATAGGTTTTTCGCCCTTCGGCAGGCTCAGGACAGGCAGAGGTCGCATGGTACGCAGAGGAGGAATTTGGTTTAAAGAAACATCAAGTACTGGTTTTGGGTTTTCTCAGCGGGCTCCGCGTTCTAGCGAGTCGCGCTTGTAGCATGACGAGCGAGCGAGAGAAAGAAAGATTTCAACCCCCCGGCTTGACCCGGATGGACCGGAACCGTTCCACCGTGACCTGGCCCGGCCTGCCTCCCTTGACCTTCCGGACCCATTTTCTCTCCGTCACCATGATCTCTACCGTTGAGTCCTTTTTCGCGCCGCTTTTGGCTGCCGCCAGCCGGCCCGCCGCCACGATTACCTCCTCGGGGGGGCGCCGTCTTTCGGTGAGGATGACAACATGTGAACTGGGGTAATCCCGCGCATGGAGCCAAACGTCGTGGGGTGAAGCCGCCTCGAAGGTTACCCTCTCGTTGTCGGCTGCGCTTTTGCCTACGAGGATGGTGAACCCGTCCTTCCAGTAGCGCCTGCCCGGGGGTTTTCCTGATTTTCCACTGCCGGGTTTTTTGCGTCCGGCCCTGCCGCCTGTTTCCGGGGGGCGGATCCTTTTCAGGAGCTCTTCGGCCGGTTCCACGTTGCCGTTGTAAAAGGCCTGCCGGGCTTCCTCAATATTTTTCAGGGCCGATTCCATGTCAGCCCTCTTCTTTTTTATGGCTTCAAGGCCTCGCTTGAGCCGTTTTGCCCGGGAGAACAGACGGTCCGCGTTGGCCCGGGCGGTAATAGATGGGTCCAACTCGATCTCGATGGAAGAATTTTCATCGGAAGGGTAGGGTAGTGTGACCTGAGATGCGCCTCGGGGGATCCGTGATAGATTGATCAGGATGGACTCGGCTTTCAACCTGGACTCCCCGTATCGCCGGCATCGGTCCTCCTCGTCTTCGAGTATTGCCAGTTTGCGCAGAATCTTTTCCGCCTCATTTTTCAGGTGGTCGGCCATATTTTCAACGGGTTTCGGATCAGTGGATCCTTCGTCGGGTCCGGCCATCCCTTTCCATTCCCACGCCGCCTCCGGGAAGGACGTGAATAGCCGGATTAATTCGGCCTCTTCGTCGGCCAACTGGAAGGGAAAAAGGTTCCATCGGTCCCCCTGCAGGGCCAGGCATCCCGACTCCCCGGTTGACTGTTCGGATATCTCCCTTAAGACCGTTGACAGCTCCTCAGATCCGCCCCGTGCGGCCCTTGATACGGCCAATCGCGCGGTTACAGGCGAAAGACCGCGCACGAGTTCCAACAGTTCGCGGACCCCGGGATAGGGATTCTTGATCAGTTTTTCGGCCGAAATCTCCTCAATGGCTGAACCGTCCCTGGCAGGCGGGGGCACCCATCTATGCCCTGGGAGAACCGGTCGGACCCTGCTTCTGGCGACAGGCACCTGCTTAAGGGAGCCTAATATCCTTTCATCGGAGTCCAGAAGGATAAGGTTGCTGTGGCGTCCCATGACCTCCAGGACCAGGATGAAGGTCTCTCCCCGCTTTTTGGGCCACCCGGCGGAAAACTCCATCCTCACGATCCTGTCCCCTTTTTCCGGCAAGGACATTGAGGCCAGCGCCGCCCCGTTTATTCGGGCGGCCAGGAGTTCGGAGAAGGGTCCGCCAGGACCCTTTGCCTCGAAGCCCATTGGGGGGAGAAACAACCCCGGGCGGTCCGCCCGGATGGAGAGGAGGAGGTGCCTCCTCGCTCCAAAGGCAAGGAGTACTTCACCCGTTGCGGTCCGGCGGACGCCGGACACCCGTTTTCCACTCAGCCGCGGGGCGGCCTGGGTGACAGCGGCTCTCAGGGAAAGGTAATCCATGGCGGGAAATTATCATATTCATCCCATCATTTGTAGGGTCGTAAAAAGTCCATTCGTGGCTTTTTACTCAACGGAAAGCGAAAAGTGTCATTTTCACTTTCCTCACAAATCAACAACTTGCCCTGCAAGCCATTGATTTGGGCGCCCTTCCCGGGCGCGTTGATGACTTCTTACGAAATCATCAATTTTAATAGGGTCGTAAAAAGTCCATGAATAGCTTTTTACTCAACGGAAAGCGAAAAGTGTCATTTTCACTTTCCTCACAAATCTTCGATTTGCGCGCCCTTCAGTGGGCGCAAGGATGACTTGCGAAGTCATCCTTGCGAAGTCATCCTTGCTTGACAAATCGTCGCCGGAAAGTATGATGTGAACGTTTACCTGCGCACCCTGACGGGAGGCAGGTCACAGTCGATGCGACAGAACGGTTTTCACCTGGACGGATGAAGGAGGAGGGAGAATATGAGGAGGGCCTTTATCGTTATTTTCGCGCCGGCGTTCCTTTGCAATGCGTCGGCTGTCATGATCCCCATCCCTTCAACACCAATTACAGGTACCTGAGGGTAGACACCAAGGAGGAAAGACGATGGGGGCGTTTTGCGCCTGCTGCCGCAAGGACAAGGTTGACAAGAGTGAGATCTGATCCCTCCCGGGTTCCAAGGATCGCCCTGGGATCGGACCATGCCGGGTTCTCCCTCAAGAGCCTGGTCAAGGGTCATCTCAAGGCCAGGGGAATCTCGGCCATTGATATTGGTGCCGATTCTGCGGATTCGGTGGACTATCCGGACTTCGCCCGCAAAGTGGTGGATAAAATCCTGGGTGGCGAGGCCGACCTGGGAATCCTGATCTGCGGGACCGGGATCGGAATGTCCATGGCCGCCAACCGCCACCGGGGTATCAGGGCGGCCCTCTGTCACGATCATTTTACCGCGTCGGCCGCACGTCGGCACAACAACGCAAACATCCTCGCCATGGGCGGCAGACTGATAGGGCCCGATCTGGCGAAGGAGATTGTCGACACATGGCTGGACACGCCCTTCGAGGGCGGCCGTCACAAGCGCCGAACGGACAAGATGGACAGGTAGCCGATAACGTGTAAATGCCGTGCCGGGACAACCGCATGGCCAAAATCTTTGGAGGGAAAGGGCTTGTCATTAAAACAGTTTGACCCGGAGATATATAACGCCATACGCCTGGAGACCGAGCGGGAGGAATACCAGCTCGAGCTCATTGCCTCGGAGAATATGGTCAGCGAGGACGTTCTGGAGGCCCAGGGCTCGGTGATGACCAATAAATATGCCGAGGGTTATCCCGACAAACGTTATTACGGCGGCTGTACTTACGTGGATATGGCCGAGAAATTGGCCATAGAGCGGGCCAGGGAACTTTTCGGGTCGGAATATGTCAACGTCCAGCCCCATTCGGGGTCACAGGCCAACATGGCAGTCTACTTCGCCGTTCTGGAGCCGGGAGATACGCTCATGGGGATGGACCTCGCCCACGGCGGGCACCTGACCCACGGCAGTCCGGTGAACTTCTCCGGGCGGCTTTACAACGTTGTATCCTACGGCGTCAGGGAGGATGATCAGCGCATCGATTTCGACCAGGTCCGGGAATTGGCGCTTGAGCATCGGCCGAAGCTGGTGATGGTTGGGGCCTCGGCCTATCCCAGGACCATAGATTTTCCTGCATTCAGGGAGATCTGTGATGAAGTGGGGGCCGTCCTGGTTGTAGACATGGCACACATCGCGGGACTGGTTGCCGCAGGTGTGCATCCGAGCCCGGTGCCATGCGCCCATATCGTTACCACTACAACGCATAAAACCTTAAGAGGCCCTCGCGGGGGCATGATCCTTTCCGGGAAGGAGTTCGCCAAGGCACTCGGGAGCCGTGTATTTCCAGGCTCCCAGGGCGGCCCGCTCATGCACGTCATCGCTGCCAAGGCGGTGGCCTTCAGGGAGGCCCTGCAGCCGGGTTTCAAGAAATACCAGATGCAGATTGTCGCAAACGCCAGGGCCATGGCGGATGAACTCGCGGAACAGGGATTCCGCCTCGTCTCAGGCGGTACGGATAACCACCTGATGCTCCTCGACTTCAGGGATGAGGATTTTACCGGCAAGGATGCCGAAGAGACCCTCGACCGCGCAGGGATAACCGTAAATAAGAACACCGTACCCTTTGAGACCCGAAGTCCCTTTATCACAAGCGGCATCCGCATCGGCACGCCCGCCGTTACAACCAGGGGAATGAAGGAAGGAGAGATGGTTAAGATTGCCCGGTGGATAGGCGAATCGATTCGCCGACGGGACGACGAGGGATTTCTTACCGGAATAAAAGAACAGGTGAGGGAGCTCTGTGTAAAGTTTCCCGTTTATTCCAGCAGGCTTGAGGACCAGGCGGGGAGGTGACTCTTCCATGTGATAACCGTCCCTCGTGGGACCAATATTTCATGGAGATCGTTCACCTGGTCGCCAGCAGGTCAACCTGTTTAAGGCGTCAGGTCGGGGCCGCTTTTATCAAGGACAGGAACATATTGGCCACCGGCTACAACGGTGCGCCGTCCGGTGTCCCTCACTGCGCTGAGATGGGATGCCTGAGAGAGCAGCTCGGTATTCCATCCGGTGAAAGGCACGAGATATGCCGGGGCCTTCATGCCGAGCAGAACGGAATCATTCAGGCGGCAAGGCACGGCATCAACCTTTCGGGATCTACGGTGTACACCACCGACAGCCCATGTATTATCTGTGCCAAGATGCTTATTAACGTTCGTGTGGAGAGGATTGTCTGCGGACAGGGATATCCCGACAGCCTTGCAGTCGAGATGCTCGCTCAGGCAGGGCTTAAGGTGGAATATCGCGAGGGAAACAGGAAATGAAATGTCCATTCTGCAGCGATTTCGACAATAAGGTGGTTGATTCCCGCCTCACGGGCGACAGCGACGTCATCCGGCGACGGCGCGAATGCCTCGGTTGCGGCCGGCGCTTTACTACCTATGAGAGGGTTGAGGATATTCTTCCCATGGTGATCAAGAAGGACGGTCGTCGTGAGCCGTTCGACAGGGCCAAGATCCTCTCCGGGATTCAGACCGCCTGCCAAAAGAGGCCCATCAGTGTCCAGATGTTGGAAGAGATCGTCGACAGGATAGAGAAGAAGGTCCAGGAAAACGGGGAGAAGGAGATCAAAAGCAGCACGGTAGGTGAAACGGTTATGCAGGAGCTGCATGACCTGGACGAGGTGGCCTACGTGCGCTTTGCCTCCGTTTACCGCTCATTCAAGGATATCAACGAATTTATGGATGAGCTCAAAGACCTTCTGAGTGAGGAGGAAACCCGGCGGCTGAATGGGAAGAAAACAAAAAAATAATTCACCTTTTTCATGATGACTTCGTAAGAGGTCATCAATGGACTTTTTACGACCCTATCTTACATGGAGTCATACCAGGATGAAGAGACAGTTCCACGGGGGGGTTCATCCCCACTATCACAAGGAAACCAGGGACCTGGCGATCCGGAGTATACCGCTCCCCGGAGAATTGGCGGTCAGCCTATCCCAGCACATCGGCGCTCCTGCCAAGGCCATCGTTTCCAAGGGGGACAGGGTCCTGAAGTACCAGCCCATTGCGGAGCCGTCCGGTTTTGTATCTGCGGGACTACATGCACCGGTTTCAGGGACGGTAAAGGGTGTCAAGCCTATGTTGCACCCCTCCGGTCGTTTTATCCCCGCTATCCTTATTGAGCCCGACGGGCTTGATGAGGCCGAGGATACCTCCCGACACGCGGATCCCGGCCTTGAGAAGGGGCCTGAAGCATGGAAGGAGATGGTGAGGAACGCAGGTGTTGTCGGGATGGGCGGCGCCGCCTTTCCAACTCACGTGAAGCTTAACCCTCCGGAGGACAAACCCATTGATCTTGTTGTCGCCAATGGGGTCGAGTGCGAGCCGTTCCTCACTGCTGATCACCGTCTCATGCTGGAAGACCCCGGCCCGATTATCGGCGGGCTGCGCCTGACCATGGAGATCGTTGGCGCCGGCAGGGTCATCGTGGCCATTGAGGCCAACAAGCTTGACGCGGCCGAAAAGATCCGGTCGATGGACCTGCCTCCCGGCTGTGAGGTTGTGGTATTACCGGTCAGGTACCCGCAAGGGGCCGAAAAGCAGCTTATTTTTGCCCTGACCGGCAGACAGGTGCCATCGGGGGGCCTCCCCATGGACGTGGGCGTTATAGTTCAGAATGTCGGAACTCTGGCCGCCATCCACCAGGCTGTCACAATGGGCCGTCCCCTTGTCGAGAGGGTCATGACTCTTGGCGGGACCCTGCCCAAAGGACCGGGAAATTATCTGGTGGCGGTGGGGACTCCTCTTTCCCACATCATAGAGACCACAGGCGGCCTCCAGGGCCCGGCCGCGAGGATCATCAGCGGGGGCCCCATGATGGGGTTGCCACTGTCGGGTTTTGAGAGCTCCATGACCAAGGGAACGAGCGGCCTGCTCGTCTTCGGGGCGAGGGACTTCAGGGAACTTAAGCCCCGTCCCTGCGTTCGCTGCGGGTCATGTGTGAGGGCCTGCCCGGCAAACCTGCTGCCCTATACCCTAGGCAACATGGTCGAGTGGGACCATTTCCATGACCTTGAGGAGTACCATATCAGGGATTGTATCGAATGCGGATGTTGCACCTATATTTGCCCTGCCGACCGAAACCTGGTGCAGTACATCAGACAGGGCAAGGCTGAACTTCTGGCGAGGAGCAGATCAAAATGACCAAGAGTGTTCTTGCGCCCTCTCCCCATCTGAGGTCGCCCAAGACAATAGAAACAGCAATGTACAGCGTCATTGTGGCGCTTGTGCCCGCCGCGGTCGTGGGAACATACTTTTTCGGCCTGAACGCTGTCAGAGTCATGGTTGTATCGATTCTGGGCTGCCTTGTTGTAGAGGGCTTTGTACTTCGCTTGAGAGGCAGGGGGCTGTCCACGCTGAAAGACGGCAGCGCAATCCTCACCGGCCTTCTTCTGGCAATGAACCTCCCCTCGTCCTCTCCGGTATGGATGGTCCTGATCGGATGCATTGTTGCCATCCTTGTGGGCAAGCAGGTCTACGGCGGGCTGGGCTACAATCCATTCAACCCGGCTCTCGTGGCGAGGGTTTTCCTCCTCATCAGCTTTCCCGTGGCCATGACGACATGGCCTGAGCCCGGAGTGTTTTCCCTCTCTCTCGACACTGTGACCAAGGCAACCCCGCTTGGCGCCATGAAGACAAATCTCCTTTTGCACGGCAATCTCGGTGATATTGCCCATATGAGCCTTCTTGATCCCTTCATGGGACGTATGGGCGGAAGTCTGGGTGAGGTCTCCGCAATTGCGTTGCTCCTCGGAGGAATTTTTCTACTGGCGCGGGGGGTAATTACCTGGCATATACCAGGGAGTTTCCTGGCCACCGTTTTTGCCATGACCGGCCTTTTCTGGCTGATCAATCCCCAGAAGTACGCTTCACCCTTCCTTCATCTCGTTACAGGCGGTCTTCTCCTGGGGGCCATCTTCATGGCCACCGATTACGTCACCAGCCCTGTGACGACCAAGGGCATGATCGTATTCGGCGTCGGATGCGGGGCCATCACGGTCTTCATAAGGCTCTTCGGCGGATATCCCGAGGGGGTTTCATTCGCTATCCTCCTCATGAACTCGGTAACCCCCATTATTGATCGCTATACGAGGCCTACGGTCTTCGGTTATTCACCTGCCAAGGAGGTGAATGCATGAAAATCGGGACGGTGCGCCTTGTTGTGGTCCTTGGCGCGATCTGCCTGGTCGCAAGTCTTGCCCTGGCGATGGTCTACGAGGTGACGAAGGCGCCCATAGCCTACCAGATGAAGCTCGAGGTCATACGGTCGCTGCAGGCCGTCCTCCCCGGGATGGAGATCGACCCGGACAGTCAGTACATCGACCTTCCATGGAAGAAGGACCAGACGGTACGTGTGTACAGGTCCACAGGTGCCAACGGCATTGAAGGTGTTGCTTTCCAGGTCATCGCTCCGGACGGGTACAGCGGCAAGATCCAGATCATGATGGGGGTTCTCCCCGATGGGCGCCTGGGTGGTATCGAGATCCTCTCCCATGCGGAGACACCGGGGCTAGGCGCGCGAATCGTCGAACCCTCCTTCAAAAACCAGTTCAAGGGGCGTTCTTTGAAAAACACCAATTTCAAGGTCAAGAAAGATGGTGGGGATATAGACCAGCTCACAGGGGCTACGATCTCCCCGAGGGCGGTCGTTGGCGCGGTCAGGAGAGGCCTCGTCTGGTTCAAGAAGAACCGGGAGAAGGTCCTCTCCAATACGGAGGGAACCTCATGACCGGTTATCGGGAGGAATTCACCAAGGGGATATTCGACGAAAACCCGGTGTTCCGTATGGTTCTCGGGCTTTGCCCGACCCTTGCGGTCACGAGCAGTGTCATAAACGGCATTGCCATGGGGCTTGCAACGCTTTTCGTCGTGGTCTGTTCCAATACGGTCGTAGCCTTTCTGCGAAAAATTATCCCCGACAAGGTCCGTATCCCTACATTCGTTATCATTATCGCTTCCTTCGTTACCATCGTGGACCTGGTCATGGCGGCCTGGGCCCACCCCATGCACAAAACACTTGGCCTGTTTATTCCCCTCATTGTGGTAAACTGCCTTATCCTGGGCCGGGCCGAGGCCTTCGCCTCCCGCCAACCCGTACTCAGATCCGTAATTGATGGGCTGGGCATGGGGGTTGGCTTCACCCTGTCCCTGGCTCTGCTCGGGTCCGTCCGTGAGATTCTGGGCAGTGGTACCTGGCTGGGGATCAACGTTCTGGGTGGGGCGTACCCTGACATGCTGGTCATGGTCCTGCCCCCCGGGGCCTTTCTCGCCATGGGGGCGTTGTTGGGGATTTTCAACTCCCTTGGAAAATCATAATCCCCGTTATTTCACCGTGTTCTTAAGGTGGTGGGAAAGCCGCCGAACTGTTGTGGAATAGACACACAATGTTGCGTTAAAGGCACATGAATTTCCCCTCCTCAGTGCCTATTCCGTTATCGCCAACGGTTTGAACCAGTTCAACTATTTGTAAATACGCGTCTTTTTTCCACTTAAGCCTGTTGGATATATTTGGTACAGAAATTGCGTAGAAAGGCCCTGATATGGGGAGCCTTATCCAGCAAAAAACACTCATCGGGACAGTGAAGTTCACCGGCATCGCCCTTCACACGGGGGCGGAGACCTCGGTTCGCATTCTCCCGGGAGACCCTGATACCGGATATCGGTTCCGAAGGATTGATCTTCCCGGTGCGCCCGAGACGGAGGCCACCGTCAAAAATATTTCCGATACGCTTCTCGCTACCAGCGTCGGCCTCAACGGGACTTCGGTAAAGACGGTTGAACACCTTCTGTCCGGATTGGCGGGATCAGGGGTGGATAATGCCCTCATCGAGGTTGACGGGGATGAGATCCCCATTCTCGATGGTAGCGCCGCGCCCTTCGTCCGCGGTATCGAGATGATCGGACTTGTGGATCAGGATGTGCCCAAAAGGATGATCAGGATTCTTAAGGAGATAGAGACGGGTGATCAGAATGTTCGTGCGTCTCTTTCCCCCGCCGAAACCTTCAGCGTCAATTTTACCATCGATTTTGCAAATCCGACGGTTGGCCGACAGTCCATGGAATTTGACTATACTCCCGAAGCGTACAGAAGAGACATTGCATTCGCCCGGACCTTCGGATTCATGAAAGACGTGGAAAAGCTCAGGGAGAATGGGCTGGCCCTGGGCGGATCTCTCGAAAACGCTGTCGTGGTGGGGGATGACGGTGTGCTGAACCCCGGTGGCCTGAGGGCCCCCGACGAGTTTGTCCGCCATAAGATCCTCGATACCATCGGGGATCTTTCCCTGCTGGGCATCCCCATCCTTGGAGCCTATTGCGGCTACCGTGCCGGGCACGCCGTCAACCGCACCCTCATGCAGGAGGTTCTGGCAAATCCGGATCGATGGGAACTTGTCTGTCTGGAGGAGAGGAAGCCGGACAGGATTTTCTACCGCCCCATCCTGGAGGGAGACCTCGACGGAATTCATGCCGCCTCCCCGTGAGCTGTTTCCAACGTCCAACACGTCCAACACCCAACATTTAACGTTCAACGTCCAACACCCAACACCCAACGTCCAGAGTCCAGAGTCCGGAGTCAGAGTCCCGCCTTTCATCCTGTCGGTTTCACTGTTAATATGACCCCATGTTCACTGGCGATGAAGAACCAGGTGGCATCGCCGCCTCCGTTAAGACGCTTGCGGATGAGATGTACGGTCTTCTGGCCCGCACGTTCCCTGTCTGCTGCTATAGCGACGAGTTCTACTTCTTCCCCCAGGTGGTTCCGGACGAGCCTGACTGGCGGTTGTGGGATGACTTCTCGCCGGAAAGGGTGGAGGATGTTTCCCGAAAACTCGCTCGATGGGAGCTGGAGCTGGAGGCTCTGAATTCCGGTGACGCCCATCCTCAGGACCTGATCGATGTTTCTCTTCTGAGCCACCTTGCCATTACGCTCAGGGAACAGTTGGAAGAGGTCCGCTTCCACAGGACTCAGCCTACATTTCACCTTACGATTGCAACTGTCGGACTGCTTCAGGCCATCGAATCCGGGGAAACGGCGGTGCTGGAGATGCGGCTTGGAGGCCTTCGTGATTTTCTTGAAACGTCCGGGAATATTCTGGAGGACGTCCCTGCCCTTTTCAGGGAACTGGGAGTCGAGATGGCCAGGGGCACGATGGCCTGGGTCGCTACCCTGGGAGATATGGGGGGCGCCCGGGATTCCGCTCTCCAGGCCATTGAAAAGTATGGAAAACGGCTAGGTGGGCTCAATGTTCGGGAGGGATTATTCCTGCCCCGTGATCTCGTGGAGAGGATTGCCTCGTACCACATGGCGATCGGACTTTCGGTGGACGAGATCCTGACAGAAATGACTGAAGAGAGGGACAGCCTCCTTGAGGAACTCTCAACCCTGCCCGAAGATCTCAAGCCGGGCGGTCCCTGGATGGAGGCATGGGATAGGATTCCCCGGATTCCCATCCCGCGTGAGGGAAAGGCAAGGCTCCTTTTTCAGGAAATCGGGCGTTTGAAGGATCATTGTCTGGATCTTGGATTGATACCTCCGGATCTGGCCGAAGGATGTCCGGTAGAGGTCAGGGCGCTTCCCTCTTCCATGACCCCTGTGAGGACGGCGGATTCCTACAGTGCGTTGCCGGGATATCCCCCTGCCGGCGGGTTCTTTTTCATCTATGGCGGCGGCAGTCTGGGGAAAGCGTCCGCCCGCATCCACCCCGTGTTTCGCATGACGGCCGCTCACGAAACCTACCCTGGGCACCACCTTCTCGACATCTCCCGGTGGAACCTGGCCCGCGTCGTACGGCGGCCGTTGGAACGCCCTGTCTTTTACGAGGGATGGGCATGTTTTGCGGAGCAACTCCTGGAACAGTCCGGTTTTTTCAGCCGGAGGTGGGACCGCTTCATCCTGATTGTTCGCAGGTTGAGACATGCAATAAGGGGTATTGCCGACCTCGATCTCCACATGGGGCGAATAGACATTTCCGGGACTGCCCGGGTTCTGACCGAAGGCGGTTTCTCCCCCTCCCGTGCAATGGCTACCGCCCGAAAATACTCACTGCGGCCGGCTTATCAGACGTGCTATACTATGGGCTTACGCCGTTTCCGCTCCCTGTTTGACGGGCGGAACTGTATGGAGTCGGTGAACCTGGCCGGAAGGATCCTCAGGCAGGGAGAGATCGGGTTTAGCGAATTAAAACAGGCGTTGAGGTAATAAGTGGAACAGTTTCTCGGCTATCATTCGGAATGGAATCTCGGCAGTCCAGGAGGATGGGACTATCAGCGCATCACCCAGATCATCGGCAAGGCGGTCTGGGAGAGGTTGAATCGCGTCCGGCCCATTGGTGTCGATCTTGATCTCGACCACCCTCTTCTCTATCCGGTTTTCGGTTTTGTCGAGATGCTCGTTGAGGCCCATCGGTCCCGTGCGGGGTCCAACCCGGGTTTTATCGCTGTGGTGGCGGAGGAGGAGACGCTGGAGGATGTGACGGAGAATATCAACCTGGTTGAACGGCTTGACACCATTGACGGGATCAGCAGCGCCCTCATGGCCCCTCAGGATATTGAGATCAGCCGGGGCCGGGTGGCCTGGAGAGGCGATCCAATCTCCCTGATATTCATGGATTTCAACACCGACGTTCTCCTTGATCTTCACCGCAGACATGGTCTGGCCCCCCTTATAAGAGCGGTCAGTGAGGGTCGTGTGATAAACCCGCGCGGCACTGAACCGATCAACGTCAAGAGCATGTTCGAGGTGATAAACAGGTCGCAAAGCGGACGGTTTCAACCCGAAACGGTCCGTCGGACACCCTGGACCCGGAGGTTCTTTCCGAGGCCGACGCAAGGTCCGGACGGGGAGGAGATTCGGGACCTGGTTGAATGGACGCGGGGCAATTGGGGCAGGCTGGTCCTCAAGCCGGAGAGAGGCTATTCCGGTTTTGGGGTCAGGGTGGGCGGAGTGGATAAGGACGGCGACGAAGCCATCGAACTGGCCTTGATGGAGGGGAGCTACATCGTGCAGGAAAGGATACCCCTTAACCTTTGGGCGGAGGACAACCCCGCGCTGAATGTTGGTGAGAGGAAAGTGGTCCTTGAGCGATACCAGACCGATTTCCGCTGTTTGATGGGACCCACAGGCATGTATGGGTTTCTGGTCAGGTTTGGAGGAGTGCCCACCAACGTTGGAAGCGGCGGAGGCGTGCAGCCCCTTGGAGTCCTGCGTTCCCGGATGAGCGTGCGCGACGCCGTTGCACGAATAAACGATGCTATCCTCGAAATGGATTTCGAGGATGTAGCCGATATTGTACGAATGCAGGGTGAGATGGCGATGGATAACAGGTTCACCTACCTTCTTGGTCCCATCAGGATGGCCCTGAGGCCGCGCGTGATCAGCCCTGGTCATCTGGAAGCCCTTGGAAGCTACTGTTCCGCCGTGTGGAAGGACTGCCTTACTTTGGAGAGGATGTGGCTGTCCGGCGAATTGGATGATTACATTGAAATGGAGGAGGAAGAGCTCCAGATTGCCCGTTCCCAGAAGTGGCAGGGCGGCCCGGCTGTTTTCGCCACTGACGGTCTGTTCAGTTTCGGAGCTCATCCGGAGGAGCCTTGAGCATAGAGGTCAGGCCGGATTGGTGGAAGAGCCTTTTCGATGAGATCTACCTGCTCACCGACTCCCGCTCGGTGTGCGATGAGGATCTTACCAGGCGTGAGGTGGACGTTATCTGTGAGATCCTTTCCATGGATCCGCAAAACGCGGTCCTGGATCTTTGCGGAGGACAGGGCCGACACAGTATGGAACTGGTCTCCAGAGGGTTTACGGGGTGCACGGTCCTGGACTATTCCCGGTTCCTCATAGAAAGGGGCAGGGATCTGGCCGCCGCGAGGAGAAGACCGGTCCGTTTCCTCCAGGGGGATGCCAGGAAAACGGGCCTTCCCTCGGAATCCTTTGACTATGTTATCATAATGGGAAACTCACTGGGTTATCTCCCTGAACCGGAGGACGATCTGAGGATTCTGGCCGAATCCATGCGGCTGCTGAAGCCAGGGTCGAAAATCCTGGTTGATACGGCCGACGGAGACCAGGTGAGGGAAGAGATGTCCCCAGTCGCCTGGCACGAGGTGGATGGAACGGTTGTCGTCTGCCGTCGCAGGGAAATCGAAGGGGATGCGGTAATGGCAAGAGAACTGGTCCTTTGCAAGGACAGGGGGCTCTTGCGCGATCAGACCTACCGTATCCGCCTGTTTGACGGCGCGGGTCTTGCGCGTCTGTTGGGTAAAGCGGGATTTTCCAAGGTCCGGCTTCATAGAAATTTTGCCCCTCATGATACAAAAGGGGATTACGGGTTCATGAATCGACGAATTGTGGCTGTGGGAGTCAAACCGGAGGCCTGAGCTTGCCGAAGGGTTTGTTGAACATTGAACGTTCTTTATCACGTTGAACGTTGAACATTGAACGTTGAACGTTTTTCATCCCGTTGGACTTTTTGCGACCCTATCAACATTAATGGAGGATTCCAATGAAGGGAAATCGTATCGTGGGAACGGGAATGGGCGTTCCTTCCAGAGTTGTCACCAACGATGATCTGGCCAGGATAGTGGATACCTCGGACGAGTGGATTACTTCCCGTACGGGGATAAAGGAACGACGTATCGCCGAGGACCATGAAACGACCTCCGATTTTTGCGCAAGCGCGGCATTGGAGGCCCTCGATCGGGGAGGTGTGGCACCGGAGGAGATTGATCTCATAATCGTGGCCACCCTCTCCCCGGATCGGCTTATTCCGTCCACAGCCTGCATTGTTCAAAACAAGATCGGCGCGAAAAACGCCGCCTGCTTCGACCTGGAGGCCGCCTGTTCCGGGTTCGTCTACGGCCTTGCGGTCGCCGACAGCATGATGCCTGAAACCGGGATCAAGCATGCCCTTGTAATCGGTGCCGAAACCCTCTCAAGGGTCCTTGACTGGAGTGATCGAAACACCTGCGTCCTTTTTGCCGACGGGGGTGGGGCAGCCCTCCTTCGGCATGAGGGGGGAGACAGCGGTATCCTGTCCACATACCTGAAGGCCGACGGATCGGCGCCGCCGCCATGGCTGTGTGTTGAACCGGGCGTGGCCGAAATGACGCCCCTGGGGGATTCACGTCTGAAGGATTTTGCCATACGCATGCAGGGTAAGGATGTGTTCAAGTTCGGTGTCAAGGCCCTGCCGGACGCCGTTCGCAATGCGGTGGACAGGGCGGGTCTGACCCTGGATGATGTGGATCATTTCTTTCCGCACCAGGCCAACATGAGGATTATCGATTCCGCCGCCAAGGCCATGAAAATTCCCATTGAGAAATTCTACATAAACCTGGACCGTTTTGGAAACACTTCAGCCGGGACCATTCCCATCGCGTTGGCCGAGGCCGACAGCCGAGGCATCATCAAGGAGGGCGACATCCTGGTCCTGGCCGGTTTCGGAGCGGGGCTGACGTGGGCGGGGGCCGTCGTTCGCTGGTGATAGGACGTCCGGTGTTGTAACCAAAATTCAAACCTGTGTCTTTCTCACAGGGATGAAGGGGATGGAGGGGATAAGGCAAACATCGGAAGCGGAGAAAACCTGAGATCTCTGGGGTTAAGAAGCGGCGCTCCGCGATGAAGCAGATTATTTCACCGCCCGTTCGCTGCGCTCACTGGAGACACAGACTCCATGTTCGTTTTTCTTCTCTCTGGACTCTGGACTCTGGACTCTGGACTCTGGACTTGTTTTACCCTACAGCCCATAGCCTATCGCCTGCTCTACCCCGTTGAACGTTCTTTACTGTATGCATACAATTATGTGCAACTTGCCCATGTAGGTGTGCAGTTATCTGTATTTCAATCTACCTTCTGATTGAAAAACGTTTGAATTACAAAAGGTTACAATGCAGTCCCATCCTGGCCTGATATTTGCTCTTCTTTCGGCATGGGCGGTATTGATAAGGTCAGGAAAGGGATTTCATGATGAAAAAACGGATTCTGGTCGTTGACGACAACGAGTTCTTTATTCAGCAGGAGATTTCCTGCCTGGGGCGGGATCGGTTCTATTTTTATTCGGCCCGGTGCGGGCGTGAGGCCTTGGAAATGGCGCGGAATCTTTTGCCGGACCTCATCCTCCTTGATCATATCATGCCTGATCTCACAGGGCCGGAAGTATGTAGGCACTTGAAAAACGACCCGCTCACCAGTTCCATCCCCGTCGTAATTGTCAGCTCAGGTTCCCGGGAATCTTCCGGGATCGGCACGATTATGGCGCTGTGCGACGGGCTGATCCATAAACCCATTAGGAATGATCTTCTGGTGACAATTGTCGAGGAACTGCTTGACCTCGGCGAACGGCGTCTGGAAAGGGTCTCCTTGTCCCTGCCATGCACTATCTCCAGGGATAACGTGGGGATGAGCGCCAACGTCCTTTCACTGTCTGCGGAAGGTGTTTTCGTTGATATGGCTCCGCTTCCAATCCCGGGAGATGTGTTTGAAATTCGTTTCGCCCTGCCCTCCCGCGAACGGGCGGTGTATGTCCGTTCAGCGGCTGTGGTCTGGACCGGAAGGTTGAAAGAGACCGGTCCGAAAGGGGCCGGGATGCGATTTCTTACCATTGACCCCGTTGATAAGGGATCTATACATGATTATGTACGGTTGATCCTGGAGGTAAATGGGTTTGAAGGCGCGCCCTGTCTTACAGAATCCTTTCCCCTTTAAACTTTTCCCTTCTTCCCCCTGATTTCCTGGAATCCTCAGACTCACGTTCATCCTTGGTAGGGCAGTAAAAAGTCCATTAATGGTTTTGTTACTTACGGAAAGCGAAAAGTGTCATTTTCACTTTCCTCACAAATCTTCGATTTGCGCGCCCTTCGGTGGGCGCGTTGATGACTTCTTGCGAAGTCATCGTCTTTCCATGCCGGATCACAGATTCGTCGGAGAATCCCACCCAGACTCCCAGGGTAGCCATATTTTTCGTTAAGTTGCGAAACAAAGACCTTCTGTTGTAATATCTCCATGTTCAAACCGGGGGAATTTGGATGTGCGCGGAGCGTACAGCCCCAAGTACCCTTGTGCCGGAAAGCCAGTAATGGGGAAAAGGCCATGTTCGTCCGACTGTTCCGCCGACGGTATCTCTATGCGTTATCCGTCCTCGTCCTGAGCGTCGTTCTGTTGCTGATCATCCATGGAATTGTCAGGGAAAACGAGCGGGTTCTGACGACGGCCGTTTTCGAAAGAGAGATGGAAAACTATGCCACGGATCTTCAGAGCCAGATTGATCTATCCACCGAAGTAGTCGAGTCGATTGCGGGTTTCTTTAACGCCTCCGTTTTTGTGGAAAGGGATGAATTCAGGAGGTTTGTGGCAACTCCCCTGTTCCGCCATGCCCAGATCCTGGCCCTGGAGTGGATACCGGCTGTGGCGGACAAAGACAGAGCTGAATATGAGGAAGAGGCCCGTGCGGATGGAATGAACGATTTTCAGTTCACCGAGCGGAAAAGCCGAAGTGTTATGAGAAGAGCCGGCCGAAGGCCGTGGTATTTTCCTGCGTATTATGTGGAACCTCTCCAGGGAAACGAGACGGCCCTCGGGTTCGATCTCGGATCGGATCCTACCCGTCTGGAATCCATCAGAAAGTCGATTGAGACAGGAGCGGCAATATCCTCCGGCAGGATAGCCCTTGTGCAGGGGAGGGGAGATCGTTATGGATTTCTGATTTTTCGGCCCATATACCGCAGGGTCGTTTCCCCGACCACTCCCGGAGGCCCGATGTCGGGCCTGCAGGGTTTCGCCCTTGGGGTCTTCACTGTCTCCAACCTGGTGGTTGAGTCCCTTAAGGACAGGGATATGGAAGGAATCGGGTTCTATCTGTTTGATGATTCAGCGCCACCCGGCCGGAGGTTTCTTTATCATTATGACGAAACCCGCGAAGTTTCAGAACCTGAACCTTTTCACGGGGTTCCGGAGGCCATCCTCCAGGGTGTTAATTATCGAACGAACCTGAGTGTGCCGGGACGCGCATGGTCCGTCCTGTTCTATAGGACTTCCGGGCGTTACGGGATGAATTCCGACAGGGGTTTTTTGGTCCTGACCGGTGGACTGATTTTCATCGGTCTGCTGTGCGGTTTCCTGTGGACCACCATGCGACACGCCCATAAAGTCGAGGGTCTTTTGTCTGAGCTTTCCCGCTCCAATATTGAGCTGAAAAAGGAGATGGCGGAACGCAGGAAGGTTGAGGCGAATCTTCACACGCTCCTCCAGGAGAAGGAGATTCTTCTTAAGGAAATACATCACCGGGTGAAAAATAATCTCCAGATGGTCTCGGGGCTTCTCAACCTGCAGGGGCGGCATGCGGAGGACGAAAAGGCCAAGGAACTTTACCGTGAGAGTGAAACTCGGGTGATGAGCATGGCCCTGATCCATGAGAATCTCTACAGGAACCGGGATCTCGGCCGGATCAATTTTGCGGATTACGTGCGCAGTCTCGCCGGAAACATATCTTCATCCTACGGACAGCGAAAAGAGAATATCGAATTCATCTTTGATCTGGAAAAGGTCGACCTTGTTATTGATACCGCCATCCCCGCCGGACTTATTATCAACGAGCTGATCACCAATGCCTATAAGCATGCCTTTTCGGGGAGGCAGGACGGAGAGGTGAGGATCGGATTCCACGGGTCCGAGGGAACCGGGTATGTCCTGACGGTGGCCGATAACGGGTCCGGGATGCCGGCGGGCAAGGATCTGGGCAGTTTCAACACCCTGGGCATTAATCTGGTCAGGACACTCGTTGAACTCCTGGGAGGCCGCATAGAGATCCACCGGGAAAATGGGACGACGTTCCAGATAACCTTCAGAGAGTACAGGGAGGCCGGGACTGAACTGCATTAGTAGGGCTACGGGGCGAATGGACGTTAGGGCATTTAACGCCTGCAGCCTATGGCTTACGGCCTTTACCCGGATGCCCTGAGGGAAATAAACAAAACCCAGTCATTAGTTGAGATGACCCAGGCCGCTCGCATCATCCGCAAAGCCGACATCGATCTCCATGGCATGTTCATCTACGGGATGGACTCCGCGACTCTGAACTCTGGACTCCGCAACTCCGCGACTCTGGACTCATACAACGTCCCGTAAGGGACGTTCACCCCCCAAGCAGACCCTTCTTCAGGTTTTTATCGAAGGGTTTTTCTCCGAACCACACCTTGAAGAGAGCCTTCATGAAATCCTCCCCCTCGATGAGTCCTTTATTTTCCCCCGACAGGGATATCGATGTGCCCTTGCCGGGTTCGTAAGTGTAGATGAATTGATCGTTCTTAACAGCAGGTTTGGTGAAAAGGGAGATAAAATGATCGATCTTGCGGTTCAGCTCCTCCGATCGGTCGGGAGTGTTTTCCTCGAGTTTTTCCCTGTATTCCTTCTGGAGTTTTTTCGCACTGACGTTTTTATACTTCCAGTGGACAACCAGACGTTTGATCTGATTCGAGTTGATCACCGCGTCGGCCTGGTGAAGGGGAGTTGCCATGTACAGGCCGGAAACGTAGATTTTTATAAACAGCACTTTCCTCAGACCTTGACCGACGAGGACGCAATTTTCCCCGGAAATATTTATGGAATCGGGCATTGAAATGCCCGCCAGTTCGGCGGCCGTTGACGTTCCGGAAATGACCGCCGTTGCAATCACCGCGAGGCAAAGGGTGGCGAGAATAAAAACAGCGGTTCGATAGCGCATGTGGCTCCTCCTTAGGATTCGGCGGGTCCGTTGTGCCTTTTCTCCCGGTTCTTGGCCGTCTGCCAGAACCTTTCCATCTCCTCAATGTTCATGCCGTTAAGCGGCCGGTTTTTCTCCAATGCCATCTTCTCCATCACCTTAAACCTCCGCTGAAATTTTTCGATGGATCCTTCAAGGGCCTCTTCGGGGTGAATTTCCAGGAAGCGGGCCAGGTTAACGGCCATGAAGAGAAGGTCCCCGACCTCTTCTGTTACGGCCTTCTTGTCCTCGGACCTCAGGGCGGTCCGAATCTCCCCGATCTCCTCGTCGAGTTTTCCGAAAAGCTGGGAAACTTCCTCCCAATCGAAACCGTATGCCACCGCCTGTTCCTGGAGCCTCAGCGCCCTGTGCAGAATAGGGGTACCGTGATGCCTTTTCCGGATGTCCTTGCCCTCCTTGTCGGCCTTGATGCGTTCCCAGTGGAGGACGGCCTCCTCATCATTTGCCGCGGTTTCTCCTCCAAAGACGTGGGGATGCCTGCGTATGAGCTTGTCTGTAATCCCGCGTGCGACATCGTTAAGGTTAAAAAGTCCCGTCTCGCCGGCTATCTGGGCCTGGAGGACGATCTGAAGCAGAAGGTCCCCAAGTTCTTCAAGAATTTTATCGGAAGCTCCTCCCTGGATGGCATCCACCAGTTCATAGGCTTCCTCGATGATGTAGGGAATCAGGGAGGTGGGGGTCTGTTTTCGGTCCCATGGACACCCGTCGGGTCCGCGGAGCTGTGCAATGATCGCCTGAAGTTGGTTAATCGCCGGGTTTTCCTTTTCTGTCATGTTGCTCATCCGATGTCCTGTATTGTCGGGCTATCATTCGGCCACACGGCCTGGCGGGCTATTTCCCGTCAGTATGCCAACCACGGGTGAGGAAAACAATGGAGAATATGGATATAATCATATAAAACGGGAAAATGGTATTCAGGGGTGTTAGTTGCTATACTTTTCAGGGTAACTTCAGAGTCCAGAGTCCAGAGTCCAGAGGGATAGCCGGACACGAGGAGCGGCAATCTCATGATTGGCGGGACCGCGTCCGAATGAACGTCATTCCGGGAACTTTAAAGGAGCTCGAGGGGAAGTAGAGGTACTTGCAAGCATACTGTTTAAATTGGTATATTCAACGGCGAATTCTAAAAACGAGGACCTTGGAGAATGGTCCCTCGTGAGGGGTGGGTGCCCGGCGCTAACCATCTCCCTGCACAGGAGTGGCGTGCCGGCGCCTTTTTAGAGGTTGTCCGGTATGGGAGGAGCAGCCATGTCCGAAGAAAAGGACGGCGAAAAAAAGTTTAAGGTTGAGGACCGGAGGACTTCCCGTGGAGGTAAAGATGAGTCCGGGGGGAAAACCGCTGGTGAGGACAGCGCAAAGGAGTCGCCTGAAGCTCCGGAAGAAAAACAGCTCGACGACAGGAAGAGCAGTGCGCCTGGTGACAGGGCGCCCAAACTTGACTTCTCCACTTTCATCTTTTCTCTTTTCAGCTCAGCCCTTATCCAGTTGGGAGAGATGCCTGATCCCATCAATGGTAAGCAGGAGCAGAATCTGGAAGCAGCGAAACAGACGATTGACATCCTCGACATTCTGAAGGACAAGACAAAGGGGAATCTCGAGGAGGAGGAGAGGAAATTTTTTGAGAACGCCTCGGCTGAGCTGAAATGGAAATACCTGAATGCCGTAAAGGAGAAAGGGTGAGATCCCCGTTTTGAGAACGGTTACCGCCTGTTTTCTCCTGGCTCTCGCCATTTTCACTGTTTTTCCCCAGACGGCTGCTGCTGCCGAGGTAAGCGAGTTGACGGTCGATTTCCCCTTGGCCGATGTGCTCGATATGCCCCCGGGGGCCAGTGAGGGGGTTTCCCCCGGCGGACCTTCCGGGGCCCTTCCGGTGGGTGTCCGCGCCCCGTGGGAGAAGGACTGGTTCGCCTATCGTCAGAATGCGGTCAGGGGCGATCCGGGCGAGGCGAAAAAAAACCTCGGTAGAATTGTCAGCTACCGTGTTGAAACCGGGATTCCTGACCTTTATCTTCCTGCCGCGGCCCTTCTTCTGGAAGCGTCCCAGGCCATGGAGCAATCCCGGTATAAGAGTGCCTTAGAGCTGATCGATTACGCCGGAAAACTCGCCCCGGATTACCCCGCGCCGTTTTTTTTGAAAGCACAGGCCAGATGGCGGCAGAGCCGTCTGCGCGTCCTCGCCTCGCTCGACACGGTTCTGGAAGGATGGGGCGCGTTCTTCAAGGATTTTCGTTCCATCTTTCCATGGATTACGGGGTTGATGCTGTGGATTCTTTCCAGCGTGCTGGTTGCATCCATCGTGACGATCTTCCTGCTTTCGATCCGCGTTTTCCCGCGGGCTGCCCATGATCTTTCCCACATGATCCGGGTTCCCCAGTGGGTTTGGTACATCATCATCCCCGTTTTTCTTGGGATTCTGCTTCTGACCGGCATGGCGTTCATCATGTGGGTCATTCTGGCGGCTCTCCTGATGGTGGCCCATCTCCACTCCGGCGAACGTGTGGCCGTAGCCCTTGCGGTTCTCCTGCTCATCTCTCTGCCGTTGCTTGTCCATGTTCTCGCGCTGAACAACTCTTTTTTTGGTGGAGGAAGCGGCCTTACCGTCTACACGGCTGAGATGAGTGGAGAAGGGATCAGGACCATAGATGAACTCCACAAACTCCGCGTTCAGGATCCTGATAATGTGCAGATTCTCTCCACTCTCGCCGTCGTTCTCAAGCGGGGAGGAAAGGTCAGGGAGGCCGAATCCCTCCTGAGACAGGCGTTGGAAAAAGATCCGGAGTCACCCTCCATACTTAACAATCTGGCCAATGTGCTGATGGGGTCCGGGAGGTTCGCAGATTCCATTGATTTTTACAAAAGGGCGCTCCGATACAGCGATGACCCTCGCATCCACTACAACCTCAGTCAGGCGCTTCGTGAAAATCTGCAACTGGAAGAAGGTGAGAAGGAATTTCGACAGGCCCAGGAAATGGACCCCAAGCTCGCCGGGAGTCTTGCCGCTGATCAGCCGGGAGGGAAGCGCAGGATTACCATAGATATCTCCGGAAGCCTCATGGGATATCTTGAGGGCGCGGCTAAGCTTGATCCCGACGGGATCAGGTGGAGGGAGGGCCTCTGGTCGGATATCATACCGAAAGTACCCTTCGCGTTTTCATGGTTTGTATTTCCTCTCGCGGCCCTTCTTCTCTTCGCCGGTCGGCCGCTTGAAAGCCGACTGGCCACCGCCAACCGGTGCAGGCAGTGCGGCAGGCTTCACTGTCCAACATGCAGCGAGTCGAGCGATGAATCCTTCTGCTCGCAGTGCAGGCAGATTTTCCGGATCAGGACCGGCGTTGATCCTGCCAGTAGAGTCAGAAAAATGATGCAGATAATGCGCTTCAAGAGGAAAAGGGCGCTCCTTGCGAGATTTTTAACCATCCTTTTCCCGGGGATGGGGCACACCCTGCTTGGAGCCGGTTGGCAGTCCGTGGTCATGATTATCATCACCACATGTTTCTGGATGAAGTGGGTCCTGTGGTATGGGTTGTACAGGGACACGACAAACCTGGTATTCCAGACGGGACCAGAGTCCAGGATCCTGTTTATTACCCTTTTTGTCCTTTACTACGTAGCGGCCCTGTACAGTGTCGGCCGAAAGCTGGAGAAGGATTAGGGCAATGGCGCTTAAAGGCACTCTCAAGGATTTCGGCCTCTCAGATATCTTCCAGCTTATCTCACATCAGAGAAAGACGGGGATTCTCCAACTGGAGGACAAGGGGAAGAGCGTTGCCGTAACCTTCGACTCGGGAAAGGTCGTGAATGCCGAATCCGGCACCGCAAAGACCATCGCCAAGGAGAGGCTTGGCGATATTCTTCTCAAGTCCGGCCTGATCGATCGAACGCAGCTCGATGATGTCCTTGAGGAACAGGGAAGGACCATGAAGAAACTCGGCTATATCCTCCAGGAAAAGGGGTACATTACTTCCGAACAGTTTAAAGCGGTCCTGACTTTTCAGATCAGGGAAACTCTCTTCAAGATATTCCAGTGGACCAGCGGCAACTACCGTTTTGAGGGAGGGAAGGTCAGCTACGATACCCAACTGTTGACCCCGCTGGCGGCGGAATATGTACTCATGGAGGCCGCCCGAATGGTCGATGAATGGCCGGGTATCATGGGAAAGATTCCCTCATTGGATATAGTGTTCACCAGGCTTGCCAGTGCGGAGGATAAGATTCTTAGAAGGTCTCGGATGAGTGACCATGTGGAAAAGGATATTCCCGATATCGATGTTTTCGGTGGTGAAAAACCTAAGCCGAATGATGGGGATAAAATCCTGCTTACCGCCGAGCAGGAGATGGTTTTTGACCTCCTTGATGGCCGATGGACGGTTAGCGATATTGCATACCGATCGCTTCTCGGTGAGTTCGAGGCCGCCAGAATCCTCGTTGACCTTCTGGGATTCGGCCTTATCAAACCCGTCAAGGTACCGGCGTCAACGCCCAGAACCACCGAAAAAGAGGGAAAGACCGGAACGGGGAAAAGGATTTTTTCCATGGTCGTGACATTTGCGGTGTTTGCCGTTGTACTCTTTATCGCCTTTTCGGTCTTGAGCATTTCCGGCTACCGCCTTCTTCTTTTCTCAAGGCTGACATCCGAAAAAGCCGTCATTATAAAAAGATCCATCGCGGAAGCCCAGACATCGCGTCTGGATCTCGCCATGAATGTCTACCGTCTTGAGAAGGGAATCTACCCTGTGACTGCGGATGACCTTGTCCAAAGTGAATTTATTTTGCCATCGGACCTCACCTATCCCTTTGCTCAACCCTACACCGTCAGGGCGACTGACAATGGCCTGGTCTTCGGGATACCGGAAGATTGATAACTTTTTACAAAGTTATCAATGGACTTTTTGCGACCCTATCGGAATTTGAGGGAGAAGGGGTTTATTGGTGAAAAGGGCTCTTAAACTGAATAATGAACGCCAGGCCCGTGTCCTGACCGGGGATCTGGACAGCAACCTGAAGACTATCGAAAGGCTCACCGGGGTTCGCGTCGGCATCCGCGGGGAGAAGGTCTTCCTGGAAGGTCCGGAGGAAAAAGTTGACGAGGTAGGAAGGGTCATCAGCGACATTCTGGATACTGTTGACCGGGGGACCAGGATCACGCACGAAGAATTGGAGGGGTTGTTCGGGCAGATTGCGGGTGGAGGAAAACCTGAACTATCGGATCTCATGTCCCAGACGATCGTCATTTCTCCCCGGAAATCCATCGTGCCGAGGAGTGTCAACCAGAGGCTTTACCTCAAAAAAATACGGGAAGATGATATCGTGTTCGGGGTTGGGCCTGCAGGGACCGGTAAAACATATCTGGCCATGGCCGCCGCGGTGCTCTCCCTGGTGAGAAAGGAAGTGAGCAGGATCATTCTCGCGAGACCTGCGGTAGAGGCGGGTGAAAAACTGGGATTTCTCCCCGGAGATATATACGAGAAGGTCAATCCCTACCTTAGGCCGTTGTACGATGCCCTGTTTGAGATGCTCAGCTCCGAGAAAGCGCTGAAGCTCATCGACCGAGGTGTTATCGAAATAGCCCCCCTGGCCTTCATGCGGGGTCGAACCCTGAACGACTCGTTCGTAATTCTGGATGAGGCTCAGAATACAACCACCGAACAGATGAAGATGTTTCTGACGCGTCTGGGGTTTGATTCCAAGGCTGTCATCACGGGGGATATCACACAGATCGATCTTCCCGTGAGAACCTCGTCGGGTCTGGTCGAGGTTCTGGATATTCTCCATGGTATCGAAGGGATCAGCTTCGTGAACTTCGATGAAGGTGATGTGGTCCGGCATCCGCTTGTTCAGCAGGTCATAAGGGCCTACGAGAAAAGAGGGCTTTGACATGCCTAAACCGCAGGCGCCTGTAAAAGAGGAAAAAACGTCGGGTTCCGGATCTTTCAGGATAAAGCAGCTGTTTAAGTGGGACCGGGAAGTCCAATGGTCCGTCCTG
Source organism: Deltaproteobacteria bacterium (assembly GCA_013151915.1). Classification (NCBI taxonomy): domain Bacteria; kingdom Pseudomonadati; phylum Myxococcota; class Myxococcia; species Deltaproteobacteria bacterium. The sequence goes on along the minus strand of JAADHJ010000010.1, from coordinate 52,647 downwards.
TTCTGGGTAACCGTTGTACTTATCACCTACCTTCTCATTCCTTTCCGTCAATCGTCAAACGCGGACTACCAGCCAGGTGATATAGCGAAGAGCGACATCAAGGCGTCCAAGTCGATTCTCGTGGAGGATGAGGCTTCCACCCAGGCAAGGAGACTGGAGGCCAAGGCATCGGTTCTTGCTGTCTACGATTTCGACCGCAAGCAGGATCTCGAAACAATCAGTAAAATAAAGCTCTTTTTCCAGAAGATGCGGAACCTGCTCATGGATCAGCAGAGCGATGAAAAGGAACTGATCAGCAGGTACCGGAACGCCCCCAAGGAATCGAGGCCGCAGATTCAAGAGGAGCTCGACCTGTTCAGGAAACAGGCTGAGAAGGCGAGGGCGGAACCTGTTCGGGAGTTCATTGAATCCATGTCCATCGGGGTCTCTTTGGAACAGATGGCCCCCCTTCTCAACGATGGGTTCAGCGAGAAGAGCCAAATGATCCTCGTGGAATCCTTTCAGCCTATCCTCGGGATGGGCATCGTTTCAAACAGGGAACTTCTTCTCAAGGAGCGGGGAAGAGGTGTAGCAGTGAGGACGCTGGACGCTGTTACACAGGAGATGGTTCTGGACGATTTTTCCGGCATCCTCTCTCAAAAGGCCGCGAGGGCGCGGGTAAAAAAAGTGTTCTCCTCTGTTAAGTGGTCCAGACACGAACTCCGCCTCAAACAACTGCTTGAGGTTCTGGCACAGGACCTGGTACGCCCAAATTTTACCTTCAACCGCTCCGAAACCGAAGCGCGTCGGATCAAAGCGGTCACGGAGACGAAACCTGTCTATCTTCAGGTAAAAAGGGGAGAGGTCATAGTCAGGGCCGGTGATCCACTGACCGACGAAAAAATTGTCAAAATCCGGGCCTTGAGCCATTCCGGTCCCAGCGATGGGAGGGTCACCCTTATTCTGGGGCTTTTTATCCTTGTAGCCATTGTCCTTTTTACCTTCTTCCGGGTCCTTTTCCGGGTCGATCGGAAGGTAGCAACGGATACGCAAAGTCTCGTTATTCTTGTGGTGATTATTGCCTTCCAGGTGGTTTTGACGAAGGGTTCCCTGGCCTTCGTCCAGACGCTCGCCGCTACCTACACCGGTCTGACCCTGGCGACGTTAACGCTCGTGGTGCCGTTTTCCGCTGGAGCGATGATTGCCGCAACCCTTTTTCCCGTCAGAGTGGGCTTCATAGTCGCCGGCCTGACATCCATTTTTTCCGCCCTGCTGACTGAATGGAGCCTGATGACCTTCCTCTACTCATTCATCGGCGGGGTAGTCGCATCCTTCAGCGTAATTCACTGCCGCCAGAGGTCCTCCCTTGTCAAGGCGGGCCTGGCGGTGGGAGGGGTAAGCGCTCTTCTCGCTCTCGTCAACGTGCTCAAAAGCAGTGAGCTGTTTACCATCGGAACCCTATGGCAGCTGCCTTTTGCTGTTGGCGGCGGAATCGTTGCCTCTCTCATTGTTTCCCTCGCCCTTCCCATCATGGAATCCGGTTTTCGCGTGGGTACCGACATGAAACTCATGGAACTCGCCAACCTTAATCAGCCTATCCTCAAGAAGATGATCCTGAGGGCACCGGGAAGCTATCATCATAGCGTGCTTGTCGGGTCGCTTGCGGAAGCTGCCGCCGAGGAGATCGGGGCCAACCCGCTCCTGACCAAAGTTGCCGCCCTGTACCATGATGTGGGCAAGATCAACAAGCCCGAGTATTTTGTGGAAAACCAGGAAGGCCGGGGCAACCGTCATGAAAAACTTTCACCCAACATGAGCGCTCTGATTCTCACCGCCCATGTTAAGGACGGTGTGGAAGTGGCGCGGGAACAACACCTCCCCAGGAGGATGGTGGATATCATCAAACAGCATCACGGAACCCGCCTGATAACCTTCTTTTTCAATAAGGCCAAGGATATGGAAGACCCTTCCGTTCAGACTGTGGATGAAAGGGATTTTCGCTACTTCGGGCCCAAGCCCCAGAGCCGCGAGGCAGCCCTTATAATGCTGGCCGATGCAGTGGAGGCAGCCTCCAAGGTTCTGACGGATCCCACTCCTGCCAGGATTCGTGGACTGGTTCAGAAAATTATTAATGATATCTTCATCGACGGGCAACTGGATGAATCGGACCTGACCCTTAAGGACCTTCACCAGATCGCCAAAAGCTTCACCAGGACCATTACCGGTATTTTTCATCACAGGATTGACTATCCGGACCTTCGGGCCACTGCTGAGGAAAGGGATGATAAAAAGGGAAGAAAGACCATTGGTTCTGATAGAGAGCAGAACCACCGAGTCGAAACCGTACATGAGGATGTTGAAGATCCTGGCCTCCAGAATATTAAAAGACTTGGGCAGAGTTGATGGAGAATTGAGCCTATATCTAACCGATGACCGGGAGATCAGGGATCTCAACAGGCAGTACCGTGGAGTAGACAGTGCGACTGACGTTCTCTCTTTTTCCCAGCAGGAGGGTGAGGTCCTGTCTTCCGCCGGAGGGCCTTGCCTTCTCGGGGACGTGGTGATCTCAATGGATCGTGCCAAAGAGCAGGCGCGGGAGCTTGGAACGGACCTGGAGGTAGAGCTTCGAAGGCTGCTGGCCCATGGCGTTCTGCACCTTCTCGGATATGATCATGAGGGAAGTGAGGAAGAGGTGAATACCATGAGAAACCTGGAAGACCGATATGTCATCTGAACCGTCCCTCACCGGTATTTTGGTCCAGCCATAAGTAGTGAGGCGGATTATCATGCGGATGAAAACATTTGTGCGAAGACTTTTCGGTCTGCACGTCACGGAAGAGGAGATCCAGAGCCTCATTGAGGAAGGGGAGCAGGAAGGGGTTATCAACCGCGACGAACACGCTATGATCGATGCCGTCCTGGATCTCGATGAGACGCGCGTGCGGGAGGTCCTGGTCCCCAGGACCGATATCGTAGCCATTGAAAAGGATATGCCCCTCGAACAGGTTCTCGAGACGATTATCGCCGCCGGCCACAGCCGAATCCCGGTTTATGACGGGGATATCGACCATATCCTTGGAATCCTCTACGCGAAGGACCTGCTCAAGTACTGGGGCAAGACTCCGGATGAAATCAACCTGGGGAGTCTTTTCCACAAGGCCTACTTCATCCCGGAAGGAAAGACGATCGGGGATCTTCTGAAGGAGTTCAAGGCCAGGAGGGTTCACATGGCCGTCGCGGTTGACGAATACGGCGGGACAGCCGGCCTTATTACCATTGAAGATATTCTTGAGGAGATTGTCGGGGATATCCAGGATGAGTACGACGCAGAGGAGCAGATCCCGTTTACCAAATTGGATGATGGAAAATACATTTTTGACGCGCGGTTTCATATCGAGGATTTCGAGGACAAACTGGGTGTATCCCTTGCAAGGGGTGATTACGATACCTTGGGCGGTTTTATCAGCCACACTCTGGGACATGTGCCCGCGCGTGGAGAACAGTGTGAGGTGGGTTCTCTCCATTTTACAATTGAGGAGGCCGATGCCAGAAAGGTCACCAGGATACTGGTGACCAAGTCGGAAAACGGGGACTTTAAAACATAATGAGGGCCGGGCCTCTCGCCGGAATTCTTGCATCATCAGCGCTGTTGATCCTGACTTTCCCCGGACCTGACATGGGATGGTTGGCTCCGGTTGCCCTGGTTCCGCTTCTTTTCTCCGTCCGACGTTTGACTGCCGGAGCCGCCTTTTTTTACGGGTGGCTTGCCGGGTTCATCTGGTTTTTCGTTTCTCTGAACTGGATATCCCAGACTCTTTCCCGTTATGGTGGAATCCCCTTTCCATTCAATCAATTGGCCATTGTTATCCTGGGCGCCATCCTTGCCGTTTACCCGGGAGTGTTTACAGCGGTTGTTCCCCTTGTCAAAAAGGCAGGAGGTCCATGGCCGGCGATTATCCTTCCCTCGGTGTGGGTACTTACGGAAGCCGCCCGCTCCCGGTTTCCGGCCCCTTTCCCATGGCTTATTCTCGGATCCGGGTTCTGGAAAACATCCCCTGTCCTTCCCCTTTACGGGTTGGTGGGCGTCTTTGGGGTATCCTTCCTGTGCATCCTGGTGAGCGTTCTCCTGCTGGAAATTGTTGAATCGGTGGTGGAAGGAAACCGGCGCGGGTTTCTGACGAGAGTCGGTGTTTTACTTGTGTTGGCGACGTCCGTGTTTTCCCTGGGGCATTTTTCGGGGGACGAAGGGGCCCAACGCGAGATTACCGTAAGTGTTGTCCAGGGAGACTTCCCTCAGGAGATAAAGTGGGAGAAGTCCATGCGGGAGGAGACCCTTAACACCTATATCGGCCTTTCCCGTGGGGCTGACCTCAAGGGATCCGACCTCATTGTCTGGCCCGAGGCCGCTGTTCCATTTTATTATCAGACCGAGCAGGAGTTCGCCGACAGGATCCGCGATTTTACCCGGAAGGAGAAGGTTCATCTCGTCTTCGGCAGCCCCGCCTTTGGTGTCAGGGGCGGTGAACTGGTCTATTTCAACCGCGCATATCACATCGGCCCTGACGGCGATGAGGAATGGTACGACAAGGTCAGGCTTGTGCCGTTCGGGGAATACATTCCATTCCATCGTGTCCTGGGTTTTTTGGAGAAAATGGTTCCCGGTTCAGGGGAATTCATGCCGGGCCGCATGAAGGGGCCTTTCAGTACACCTGTTCCGGCTGGAACCCTCATCTGCTTCGAATCCACATTTCCTGACCTGGCCCGTGAGCAGGTCCGCCGTGGAGCGGAAATCCTTCTGAATTTAACCAACGATGCCTGGTTCGGAAAATCGTGGGGTCCGCACCAGCATCTTGCGGCCTCCGCCGTCAGGGCGGCCGAAAACGGCGTCCCGCTGATTCGGGCCGCTAATACGGGAATTTCGGCGATCTTCGACAGGAGAGGGCACATGGTTAAGTCCCTCGGCCTGTTCCGCAGGGGAACCATTACCGCCACGCTGGAAACGGGCGGGAAGAGGACCTTCTATTGCCGGGTGGGCGACCTGATTGTCTATATATCTGCCTTTGTGATAATATTAGCTATTTCAAGAAAACTTTTCGGGACAAGGAGAAAACCATGGAAAATCTGGAAGGATTCAAACTCGCCATAGGCAACGCAGCCGAAAAGCTGGACTCCCTCGGGAGGCATCTTTGACCTGGTTGGAAAAGCGGCCAAACTAAAGCAGCTTGAGAAGGATACCACCGCCCCGGATTTCTGGAAGGACCAGGAGAAAGCGCAGGTCAAGACCAGAGAGATCAGCCGGCTCAAGAGAGAAATCGATAGATCCGGACGCATTCGGGGAATGCTCGATGATCTTGGCGCCGCTGCTGAACTCATGGAAGAGGACAAGGATGGAGGCCCTGCTCTCCTGAAGGAATACCTCCCACTCCTTCAGGATGCTGAAAAAGCCCTTTCGGAGATGGAATTCGAATCGCTCCTCGGTGATGAGGCGGATTCGAGGAATGCGCTGTTGGCCATCAATCCGGGCGCGGGCGGGGTCGAGTCGCAGGATTGGGCGCAGAGCCTTTTCCGCATGTACATCAGATGGGCCGAGCGCAGGGGGTTTGCCTCTGAAATACTCGACCTTCAGCCGGCCGAGGAGGCAGGGATAAAGAGCGTGACCATAGCAGTTGAAGGGGATTACGCCTTCGGTTACCTGAAGGCGGAAATCGGGGTTCATCGTCTGGTTCGCATCTCCCCGTTCGATGCCAACAAAAGGCGGCACACCTCTTTTGCTTCGGTCTTTGTCTACCCTGAAGTTGAGGATGACATGGAAGTGGAGATTGAAGAAAAAGACCTTCGGATCGACACCTACAGATCAAGTGGAGCCGGGGGGCAGCATGTCAACGTAACAGACTCGGCCGTCAGGATCACCCATCTTCCGACCGGTATTGTCGTTACCTGCCAGAACGAGAGGTCCCAACACAAGAACAAGGCCACCGCCATGCGAATCCTTCGTGCAAGACTCTTTGAGCTGGCCAAGCGTGAAAGGGATGAGAAGTTTGCCAAGCTCCAGGAAGGGAAGAAAGAGATCGCCTGGGGCAGCCAGATACGCAGCTATGTTCTTCACCCCTACAGGATGGTCAAGGATCACAGGACCGGTTATGAGTCCGGGAACGCTGATGCGGTTCTGGATGGGGACCTGGACGGATTTATCCAGTCCTACCTGATAGAGAGTCTGGGGTGACGCAGACCTCGATTGACAGGTCTTTTATGAAACGGGTGCTGAGGCTTGCCGCGAGAGGGGTAGGAACAACGCACCCCAACCCTATGGTCGGGGCGGTGCTGGTGCGCGGCGGCAGTGTCGTCGGCGAGGGATGGCATAGACTTCCGGGCAAGCCGCATGCCGAGATCCTGGCCATCGACCGGGCCGGTAGCCGGACCAGGGGAGCCACCCTGTACGTGAACCTGGAACCGTGCAGCCATTATGGTCGCACACCGCCGTGTACGGACCGAATCATCCAGGCCGGCATCAGCCGTTTGGTCGCTGGTTGTCGGGATCCGAACCCTGACGTCAACGGGGAGGGTTTCGAAATCCTGAGAAGGGCTGGAATCGAGGTTTCGGAGGGTCTTCTCGGGGAGGAATCGCGTGAGATCAACAGGGCCTTTTTCTATTACGTGGCCAATGCTCTTCCCTATGTAACCCTTAAGACTGCTTTGACCCTCGATGGCAGGATCGCCACCTTCGGTGGACAGTCGCGGTGGATAACCGGAAAGGAATCGAGAAAAGCCGCTCACCGCCTGCGTTCCCGGGCCGATGCCGTTCTCGTGGGCGTAGGGACCGTTCTTGCCGACGACCCGGAATTAACGGTCAGGGCCGTCAGGTCGAAGGTTCAGCCGTGGAGGATCGTTCTGGACCCGTCCTTGAAAACCCCCTTTACAGCCAAAGTGGTCGCCCGGGGGAAGGATGGCAGAACCATGATTGTTGTAGACGAGAAGGTTGCGGAAAAACGGGCAAAGGCTTTCAACAACATGGGTATAAAGCTGGTAAAGCTCCCCATCGCCAACGGACTTTTTTCCTGGCCTTCGCTGGGGAGGCGCCTCGTCGAAAAGGGGATTATCCATCTGATGGTCGAGGGTGGTGGAAAGACAGCTGCATGGTTTGTCAAAGAGGATGCGATATGTCGGATAGAGGCCTTCATCGCGCCCATTCTGGTCGGTTCCGAGGGCATTTCCGCCATGGGCCCTTTGGCACTCGAAGCGCTTGGAGATGCCCCGAGGTTTGATATCGTCCGATGCCGCAGGGTGGGAGGTGATGTTCGCATTACCGCGGACAGGTGCTTATAATGCATTAGTGCATAAGTGCACTGGTGCACAGGAGTTTAGAGATGTTTACCGGAATTGTTGAAGAAAAAGGGAAAATATCGGGTCTGAATCGCGTGGACGGCGGGGCCGGGATGGAGATCCTTTGTTCCCTGGTACTCGAAGGTACCAAGTCGGGGGACAGTATTGCGGTGGATGGCGTGTGCCTGACGGTCGAGAGCCGAGCCCATGACCGTTTCGCCTGTTTTCTCTCCAATGAGACCCTCGACAGAACCACCTTCGGTTCGGCGCGGATCGGGAAGACGGTCAATCTGGAGAGAGCGCTTTCCTTTGGCGACCGAATAGGCGGGCATCTTGTGGCAGGGCACGTGGAGGCCAAAGGGCGCATCCAGGTCCTCAAACGCACCGGAGCTTCCTTCGATCTTGAAGTCCTGTTTCCACCGGATTTTGCCCCTTATGCCGTACCCAAAGCCTCCGTCGCTGTGGACGGTGTAAGCCTTACGATTATTAACGGATGGAAGGATCGGTTTTCGGTGGCCATCATCCCGGAAACCTTTGGAAAAACGACCTTTGGATTGAAAAGCCAAGGTGACTCTGTTAACTTGGAGCCTGATCTCATAATGAAGTATGTCAGGTCCGCGGTTGATGCGGTTATCCATGGCGAAAACACCCCGGGACTTACCATGGATAAGCTTGTAGACTCGGGATTTATCGCAGACTAGGGAGGGATTGTGCCGATCTCCACCATCGAGGATGCCCTTGAGGATGTCAGGGCCGGAAAACCGATAATATTGGTCGATGACGAGGACCGGGAAAATGAGGGGGATTTCATGGTGGCGGCCGAAATGGTCACGCCGGAAATCATCAATTTTATGGCCCTTCACGGCCGTGGGCTTGTCTGTCTGACATTAACTGAGGAAAAGTGTGAGCAGTTGAACCTTACTCAAATGGTTCCGGACAACACAGCCAAATACGGCACCGCCTTTACGGTTTCCATTGAGGCCAGGCAGGGCATATCGACCGGTATCTCCGCCAGTGACAGGGCACATACCATCCGGACCGTCATCGATGATAACTGCAGGCCGGAAAATCTGGCCAGGCCGGGCCATATATTCCCCATTAGGGCCAGAAAAGGCGGGGTTCTGGTGCGGGCCGGCCAGACGGAGGGTTCCGTTGACCTTGCCCGCCTCGCCGGTTCCAGGCCTGCCGGTGTAATTTGCGAGATTATGAATGAGGATGGAACCATGGCCCGGATGCCCCAACTGCGGGTCGTTGCCAGGCGTTTCGGGCTCAAGATCGTTACCATCGAGGACCTGGTAAAATACCGGATGCGGCATGAGCGGCTGGTCGAAAGGGTCGCCATTACACTTCTTCCCACCCGTTTCGGTGATTTCACCGCTCACGGCTTTCAAAACGCGGTCGACGGTCAGGAACACATAGCTCTTGTAATCGGCGAGATAACTCCGGATTCACCGACCTTGGTGAGGGTGCATTCCGAATGCCTTACCGGTGATGTTTTCCATTCCCTGCGATGTGACTGCGGTGAACAGATGGAGAACGCCCTCAAGATGATCAAGGAAGAGGGCACAGGGATATTCCTCTACATGAGCCAGGAGGGCCGTGGAATAGGGTTGACCAACAAACTGAAGGCCTACCAGCTTCAGGATGAGGGAAGAGACACAGTCGAGGCCAATCTCGAACTGGGGTTCGCGCCGGACCTTCGTGATTACGGTATAGGAGCGCAGATTCTCGTTGACCTGGGGGTGTCTGAAATCAGGCTCCTGACGAACAATCCCAAGAAGATCGTGGGTCTCGAGGGCTACGGCCTTCAGGTTGTGGAGCGGATTCCCATCGAGGTTACGGCCAGGGATGAGAATCTTCGCTACCTCCAGACGAAAAAAGCCAAGATGGGCCATCTTCTGAGGAAGGTATAACTACCCTCTTGAAATGGAGGATCTTTATGGGCGGATACAGAACGATAGAGGGAAAGCTGGACGCGAAAGGGCTTAATGTTGCCGTCATTGCTTCCCGGTTTAACGACTTTATTACCGACAGGTTGATCAACGGTGCTATCGACTGCCTTCTCCGGCATGGCGCTGAGGAGGAAGATATTGCCGTCTACAGGGTGCCGGGTTCCTTCGAGATACCCGTGATTGCCCGGAGAGTCGTTGAGACGGGAGAAGTGGACGCGGTAGTCTGTGTGGGCGCCGTCATCCGCGGGCAAACGCCTCATTTTGATTTTATTGCCGCCGAGGTGACCAAAGGGATTGCTCAGGTATCCATGACTTCCGGAGTTCCTGTAACGTTCGGGGTCATTACCGCCGACAGCCTTGAACAGGCCGTGGATCGGGCGGGCGCTAAAGCCGGGAACAAGGGTTACGAGGCTGCCGCGGGGGCCATAGAAATGGCCAATCTTCTGCGGCAGCTCTGATCGGACCTGATGGGTAACCGCCGCAGGGCAAGGGAGATTGCCCTTCAGATCCTCTATCGATTGGACGCAAACCCGTGTGATCCCGGCACGGCATGCGAAGAGATGGAAGGTCTGGGCGACATGGAGCCCGACGTTCAGGGGTTTGCCAGAAACCTGGTCATTGGAACCATGGATAATCTTGAGGAGGTCGACCGGACCATCTCGGCTGCATCATTGAGGTGGGATATTAAACGGATGGCCGCTGTCGATAGAAATCTGCTGAGACTGGCAAGCTATGAACTCATGTTCCACAAGGATACCCCGGCCCGCGTGGTTCTTAACGAGGCCATTGAGATGGCTAAAAGCTTCGGCGGCGAGGAATCGGGCGGGTTCATAAACGGAATACTCGATCGGGTCAGGTACGATATGGGCAGACAGGATTAAATGGATGTTCATCTGCGGGGCGGCGAGCCCCTGAAATACCGTGGGGATGTTATTCTTCTTGGGCACTTTTCGGACGTTTTGCCCCTCAGGGGGACCGTTGCGTCCATGGACTGGCTTTTTAACGCATCTGTAAGCCGGCTTTGGAAAAACAGGCCCACCCTCCTGGATTTTGGCGCCCAGACTCTTATCCCGACGCAGGGAAAGCTGCCGGTTTCCTTCGTTATTCTGATGGGGCTTGGTAAGGAGGGGGATTTTGGCAGGGATCTTCGGAGGGAAGCCTACAGAATGGGTATCAGGGCGATGGCCGGACTTGGCGCGGAGCGTGTCGCCACAGAGGAAATCTGCATGCCTGATGACCAGGATCTTTCGACGGTTGAGGAGTTTTACGGGGTCGTCGCAGAGCTGGCGGACCTTCCCGTCAGGGACGCGGCTCTGTTTATCACGTCTCCAGAGACCCTTTCTGCAGCCAAAGCCTCCTTTCCCCGCAGGTCCGGAGCGGGTACCGTCCCGGATTCGCCAAACGAGGCGACCGGGTGAAGATCGCAATCGTCTCCGATATCCATTCCAACATGGATGCTCTCGATGCGGTCCATGCGGCTGTTGAGCGGTTGGGCGCCGATTCCATCTACTTTATCGGGGACGCGGTCGGATACGGGCCTGACCCCAATCCCTGCACCAAATGGGTAATGGATAATGCTGAAGTTGCCGTTGCCGGGAATCACGACGCCGCGGCGGTGGGGCTTGCCGACTCGGAGTCATTCAATTCCTACGCCCGTGAGGCGATTCTCTGGAATGCCCGGCAGCTGGAACCGGAAACATCCGGATTTCTATCGTCCCTGCCCCTGGTGGAAGAGCGGGACGGAATTACCCTGGTTCATGCGAGCCCGAAGCTGCCTGATGTATGGGATTATATCTTTACCCTTTGGGACGCCGAGGTCAATTTCTCCCACTTTGACGGACCAATTTGCTTTGTCGGACACTCCCATCAGCCTGTGATGGTGAGCATGGATGTGAATGGAGCGGTTTCGGTGGTGCCCGGGGATTCCCTGACAATAGAGGACGGCTTCCGGTATCTTATCAATGTGGGAAGTGTGGGGCAGCCCAGGGACGGAAACCCGGCCGCCTGTTTCGGGCTGTTGGATCGCGATGCCGGCGTGTTCAGCATTCAGCGGGTAGAATATGATATCTCCGCGATTCAGAAAAAGATGCGCGAGGCCGGGCTGCCGCAACCTCTGGCAGACCGGCTGTCGGAGGGCAGGTGAGCGAGAAGAGATCCACATCGGGTGGCGAGAGACATCCACGGGGCAGAATGGATCCCGCCATGAGCCTGGTTGGGAAACTGGAAGATCTGTCCCTGGGCGAAATCCTTCAGATTGTCAGCCTCAGTAAACGTTCCGGACTTCTCAATCTGGAAGGCCCGGTGGGAGAGGCGAACATCTACATCAAGGATGGGATTATTGTCTATGCCGGGCGGTCGGATGAGAAGGACGGACTCCTTGGCCTCCTGGTTCACCACGGCATCATTGAGGTGTCTGAGCTTGAGAAAATAAAGGAACGCCTCGAGTTCTGTGATCACCCGAAAGACCTCAAGAGCCTCATATCCGATCTTCTCGGCGTCTCCCAGGAATCTTTCCAGAAAGTCCTGAAAAGGAGGGTTGAGGAGGTCATCTTCTCTCTTTTCGACTGGGAGGAAGGAACCTTCAGCTTCCAACTGATAAATAGAGAGGAAGGCCATCCGCTCCTTGAACGTGTAGCCCCGCTCTTTCTTGACAAGGGGATAAACGCACAGTTTCTGGTCATGGAAGGGGCCAGGCGAAGGGATGAAATAACCCGGGCCGCGCCTTTGAAAGAGGACCTGTCGCTCGATCCTGGAGCGGTTTATAAAACGGAGAGTCCTCCCGAGGCGTCCGAGGAGGATCGTCTGATCTCCGAAGTCGCGGGGTTCATTGTACCATCAACCCTGCCTGCCGTGCCTGCGAGAATTTCAAAGGTTGTACTTGTCGTCTCGGACAACAGGCAGCTGGCAAGGGGTCTGGAAGAACCTTTGAAAGAGCATGAAGTTACGATTCTGCACCTTGAGGATTCCGCCCATGCCATGACGAAAATTCAGGAGCTGCGATCCCATGACATACATCCCTGTCTTGTCGCGGACCTGAAGGCCGCGGGTATCACCGACGGAATCATTCTCGGCGGGCTGGATATCATCACCACGCTTTGGGACCTGGGATTAAATCTTCCAACGGTTATCACCTTTGAAGGGGAAGCTCCCGCCGGCTTAAAGGAGATGATCGCCGGTATCAAGAACGTATCCCTCCTACCGATAAATCCTCACGGTCTTGAGCTGGCCGTTGAATTTCTTGCCTCCGCCATGGCAATCGAGGAGACTCCCGGAAGGGAGGAATGTGAGTTTTACGACATTCAGGGGGAGCTTTCCGAGGACCTCGCGGGATTGGACATGCCCTTCGATCACCTGGAGGGGGCGCCGTTGGCGCAGGTTCAGGAACGACAGGACCCCTACATGGAGAGGCTCAGATCATACGTTTCCGAGCTGAACAGGGATGATGTTCGCGGAGAGATAACCCTCCTGACGCTCAGGTTCGCTACCGAGATTTTTTCAAGGGCGGTTCTTTTCCTCGTAAGGAAGACTGATCTGAAGGGGCTGGGTCAGTTCGGGGTTGATCTTGGTGGAAGGGGGAACGCTGATTCGGTTGTCCGTGCCCTGGTTCTCCCCATCGGTGAAAATTCACTCTTTTCAAGGGTTATCCAGACCCAGCAGAGTCACCGTGGAGCTCCCCCGGAGGGCGACATGGATCCCCTTTTTCAGGCCCTGGGCGGTAAAAGGCCCAATGAGGTCTACGTTGGCCCGGTGGTGAGCATGGGTAAGGTTGCGGTGGTTCTGTATGCCGATGATTGCCAGGACAAAGGGGGTCTTGGTCCCACCAACAGTCTGGATATCTTTCTCAGCCATGCCGGGCTGGCTCTCGACAGGTCCTTTCTGGAGATGAAGCTTAAGGCGGACAAGGGCAGGAAATGAGAAGAGGGTAGGAAAAATCCGATGACGAAAAAGATTCTGGTAGTCGAGGATTCCCCAACAACGAGGTTGATGATCATATCTTCTTTGGAGGACCTGGGGGATTTTACCGTCATTGAAGCGGCCAACGGTTTCCAGGCGCTCAGGAAACTTCCGGAGGTCCTGCCGGATCTGGTGATCACAGACATCAATATGCCTGATATCAATGGGCTGGAGGTAGTCCGTTTCGTCAAGCAGAGTAATAATTTCAGCGCTATCCCGGTAATTATTGTTACCACCGAGGGTCGCGAGATAGACAGGGAAAGGGGACTCCGGCTGGGCGCGGACCGCTACCTTGTCAAACCGTTCAACCCGGAGGACCTTCAGCGCCAGGTGAAGGAGTTGTTGGGAGATTAAAAACGGGCGTCAGGTATGCCGTGCCTGGTGCGAGGAGCCTTATACTGAATAAGTGAGGAAGTCATCCCTCGCCGAGGAAAAAGGTTCGAAGAGACTTTTTGCGAGGTTATCAATCGTGGACCAATCCCTGAAAGATTTTGTCTCGGAAGCGGAAGATATTCTGGAGGATCTGGAGAATTTCATCAGCCAACTGATGGAAATTTCGCCTGAAGACCACCGGAAACCGGATATCATCAACGCCATCTTTCGCGATGCCCACTCGCTTAAGGGTCTGTCCGGCATGCTGAACCTGGAGAATCTGAGCGCTCTTTCACACCGCATGGAATCCCTCCTGGACGATATGCGTTTAGACAGGGTCGAACTTTCCGATGAGGTTGTTGACGCCCTTTCACACGGTGTGCAGCTTATTATTCGGATGGTTCATGCCGTTGCTTCGGGACAGGGTGACGATTCTGTTGATATCGGGGAATTTATAAAGGATATCAATAGGATCGGTCAGACTTCCCAGGATGGTGAGGCAGGGGACCTGTCCGGTTTTATCGATGTGCCGGTGGGGATGACCGAGATGCTATCCGAATATGAGGAACACCGTTTCAGGGATAATATCCGGAAGGGGACCCCTTTCTATAGTGTCCAGTGTCACTTTCCCCTGGCAACCTTCGACACCTTGCTCAGAGATATGGGAAATTCTATCAGGGATATCGGTGAGCTGATTACCACCCTTCCTCAGCCCGATGGCGGGGCGGAGGGGAGCATCGGTTTTCTCCTTTTTTTCACGACAAAGGAACCCCTGGAGAACATATCAAAGGAATTCGAAGGCGAGGGGATGATCCTGACCTCTATACCGTACAAGGGTGAGCCTCCCTCTCCCGTTTCGGCGGTCCCGGCGCCGAAATCCACGGAGGGCTTTGTGGAAGATGCCATGGTTGAGGAGATAAGGGGGGTCAGCAATACCGTCCGGGTCGATATTGTCAAACTTGATCATCTTATGAACCTCGTCGGAGAACTGGTGATCCTCCGTTCCAATTTTTCCAATATCGCCGACCGTCTCCGTCAACATGGGGGAACCGGCGGCACTGGGGTGATACAGGACCTTGAGAAGAGCAACGCACAGATGGAGAAGAAGCTCATTGATCTGCGCGAAAGCGTCATGGACGCCAGGATGGTTCCCGTGGGGCAGCTCTTCAACAAACTTCAGAGGGTTTCGAAAAAGATCGCCCGGGAGTTGAAGAAAGAGGTCAAAATTGAATTCATAGGCGGGGACACGGAACTCGACAAGATGATCATGGAGGAAATGATATCTCCCCTTCTTCACATGGTCCGAAACTGTCTGGATCATGGCATCGAGAATGCCGATGAACGTATCGCTGAGGGAAAAGACAAGGTGGGACTTGTGAGACTTTCGGCCTACCAGCAGGGCAACCATGTTGTTCTTGAAGTGGAGGATGACGGCAGGGGAATCGACCTTGACAAGGTCAGGGCAGCCGGAATTGAGCGCGGGTTGCTGGGCCGCGATGATCTTCATGCCGAGGAAGATGTGCTTTCTGTCCTTTTCAAACCGGGATTTTCCACCAAGGAAAACGTTACCGAGATCTCCGGCCGCGGTGTCGGCCTGGACGTGGTTCGGAAGGAAATAGAGAACGTGGGGGGGACGGTAGAGATCAACACCGTTAAGGGACTGGGCACGAGGGTTACCCTGACCTTGCCCATAACTCTTGCCATCCTCCAGGCACTCCTCATCCGGAGTGGCCGGAAGGTCTTCGCCATCCCTATGGGGTCCATCCAGGAGACGATCCAGCTTGAGAAAGACGATATCAAAACCGTCCAGGGACGGGAAATAATCAACCTGAGGGATAAAACTTTGCCGTTGCTCAGGCTGGAACGGATCTTCGGCATCCCCGCCGCGGAGGAAAACGGGGACGCCTACGCCGTTATTGTCGGCATAGCCAACAGAACAATGGGACTTATGGCCAACGAGCTGCTGGGTAAACAGGATGTCGTCATCAAGCCGTTGGGCGATGCCTTTTCCAAGGCCGTTGGACTGGCCGGCGCCACGGAACTGGGAGACCAATCCACCGTGCTGGTCCTGGATGTTGCCGGCCTGATGATGGAAGCCATCAGGCTGGGTTCCACAGAGGGAAAGGTCTGAGCTGTGTACAGGGATTTTTTCGGGTTTGACGACAAGCCTTTCGGGAAAACACCCGACCCAGCGTTCTTTTTCCCCAGCCGTATTCATGAGGAGGCTCTAGCCAGGCTTCAGTACGGTGCGGAGGAGAGGGAGCTGGTATTGCTCACCGGGGAAATAGGATCCGGAAAAACCCTCCTCACCAGAGCG
Organism: Deltaproteobacteria bacterium; assembly: GCA_013151915.1. Classification (NCBI taxonomy): domain Bacteria; kingdom Pseudomonadati; phylum Myxococcota; class Myxococcia; species Deltaproteobacteria bacterium. The sequence continues at coordinate 36,753 of JAADHJ010000010.1, read as the reverse complement.
CTCATAGACCAACTTGGAGATAGTTACCGCTGTATACTCCTGATCAATCCTCGTCTGACGCCGAACCAGTTTCTCAGAATTCTGGCATCGAGGTTGGGAATCAAGGGCGGAACTATTCTTAGAGTCGAGCTTGTCGATCGGATCAACGAGGCCCTTTTCAGTTTTTTCGAGAAGGGAATATGCCCGGTGGTCATTATCGATGAGGCACAGCTGATTCCCACCAAGGCGACATTCGATGAAATCCGTCTCCTGACCAATTTTCAGCTGGACGACGTGAACCTTTTGTCCCTGATTCTGGTCGGTCAGCCGGAGCTCAAGCGCCGTCTCCGACAGCCTGCCTTCGAGGCCCTGCGTCAGAGAATAGGAATCCAATTCCATCTTGGAGCCCTCGGGCGGGAGGACACCGGTAAATACATCGCGTCCCGCCTGGACCAGGTAGGCGGTGATACCCATCTCTTCGATGAGGAGGCCTTGGACGTGATCTATGGATACTCGGGAGGGTTGCCCCGTCTCATCAATAACATCTCGTCCAATGCTCTCCTTGCGGCCTTTTCCAAGGAACTCCTCAGCATCGGACCGGATATCGTACTTGATGTCATTGAAGAACTTGATCTGGAACCGAGGATGCAGGCTGACGCTTCAGCCTGTCAGGCAGGCGGGAACGCCCAGGGTCAGCCGTGATTCCCGGGGGCAAGTGACCGCAGATATTCTTTCGGGAGGGTATCAGCTAACATTTCCATGGCTGCGGAAAAGAGTTGGATTGCGAGCGAGGGTGATCACATGGATCTGGTAGAGATTAGAAAAAAGGCGAAAAAGGCGAAAAAGGCGAAAAAAAGCCGCAAGGAGACCAAGCCGAAAAATCCTCCCAGGGAAAAGCCGCCTGCCGGGCCCATTCCCGAGGCACCGGACCATGTCGAAGAAGCAGAGGTAAAAGAGTCCGCGGCAGTGGCGGTCGAAGCCCCTGTTCGTGTCCGGAATTCGGGTGTGGCGGTTGGAAGCGAGCCGGGGGACCTGAGGGAGGTCCTGATGAGCCAGCACAGGGCGAACCGTGAGGAGGAGGAAGAGGAACGGATCCAGGTTCTGACCTTTTTACTCGCCGGGGAGGAATACGGCCTTAACATTATGGATATCAAGGAGATCGTAAGACCCAAGGACCCCACCGAGGTGCCCCGGACTCCCCATTATGTGCTCGGGATCATCTCCCTCAGGGGGATGATTGTGCCCATCTTCGATGTTCGAAAACGCCTGGGTCTTACCTCCACGGAGTTGAACCCGAAAAACAGGATCATCGTGGTGAATCTGAAGGAACACTTTTTCGGGCTTCTGGTGGATTCAGTGGTCCAGGTCCTGGATATTCCCCTCAGCAGGATAGAACCTCCTCCCGAAATCGTAGGTGGGGTCGAGGGCGAATATTGTCGGGGGATCGGCAGGGTCGATGACCGCCTCATCATTCTCCTGAACCTCCAGAAAATCCTCGCGGTTGATGAGGACATTTCCGGCGGATTGGAGGAATCGGCCTTTGATCAGACGGATTTGCCGGGATGAAAAAAACACCTGAAAAAAACATGGGGGAATCCTCCGAGGTTGACTCACCTGTCCTCAGATGCCCCGGGTGCGGCAGGTTTTACAGGATTCATCCGGACAAACTGCCGCCTGGAGTTTTCTCCTTCAACTGCAGGAAGTGCGGTTCTCTGATCCCCATTGTTCTGCCCGGGGAAGAGCAGGAGATAGCCGAAGACGCCCTGACGGTTCTGGTGGTGGTTCAGGAACAGGCCCTGGGCCATCTCGTTGTGAGGATTCTCCAAAGAAACGGATTCAGGGGGCGGCTCGCATCGACAGGGACCGAGGCCCTGAAGATCCTGTCCCTCCAACCGCCGGATGCGGTTCTGTTCAGCGTGGTCCTTCCCGACATGTTGGGGTATGAAATGATTGACCGGATGAGGGAAACCCTTGGGGAAGACCACATTCCGTCCATCCTGCTCGCTTCCCTCCACCACGGTACCCGTTACAAGAGGGAACCCACCTCCCTTTACGGTGCGGACGATTATATAGAAAGACACCATCTGCCGGATATGCTTATCACCAAGATCAGGCGTTGTGTCGGCCTGGAGAGCGAATCCGGGGACCGTCCGGAGTCTGAACCGCAGGTCGGCGGGGCGCATGCCGACCTGGCAGTTGACGACCGGAGAGAGATTGAGGAGATCCATCAGAAATCACTCCAACAGATCGGGGAGCCGTTCGAGGAGGACGTGAGAAGGATGTGCAGAATCATTGTGGGAGATGTTGCGCTTTACAACGAGGATATGATCCGGGGTTCTGTACCTGAGACGGCGTTGGAGTTGATCGCGGATGACCTTGAAGAGGGGGTTCTGCTGCTGAAGAGCAGGTTCCCTGAGTACGGAGGCAGCTATGAGACGGCGCTTAAGGAGGAGATGCTGGCCCTTCTGCGTTCCAGAGGGGTTGGTACGGTGATGAAAGAGGGGGAGGATTAATGACTTCGCAGGAAGTCATCAAAGCGCCCACTTAGGGGCGCTCAAATCGAAGATTTGTGAGGAAGGTGAAAATGACGCTTTTCGCTTTCCGTGGAGTAAAAAGCCATGGATGGACTTTTTACGACCCTATCAGGATTGAAGCCTGAAGGCAGGGAGGCCCGGGTTGCTGAATTAAAGTCCCCGGACGAGGAAGTCCGGCGGCTGGCCATGCTGGACCTGAAGGAGGGGCTTTCGGAAGACGATCTCAGCTGGCTCCCTGTTCCCCTGTCCGATGAGAGCTGGCGGGTCAGGAAAGAGGCCATTGAGGGGATTTCCTCGCTTGCGCCCGACAGGGGGCTGATTTCCCGTCTTATTCCCATGATGGACCCGACCCATGAAGTAACCCTGAGAAACTCCGTCGTGGAGGTCCTCGGAAGGATGGGTAGGGAAGCAGCTCCCCTGCTTTCCGAGCATCTGTCGGTGGAGCAGCCGGATATCCGAAAGTTTCTGGTGGATATCCTGGGGAATATTGCCACTCCTTCATTTGTCCCCGATCTGATCAGACTACTCCATGATCCGGAGCAGAATATATGCGCAGCCGCAGCCGAGAGCCTGGCAAACATCGGTGACCCGTCCTCCGTGAGCGCCCTCATCAGTGCACTCGATTCGGCCGATGACTGGGTGGCTTTCAGCATCCTGAGCGCTCTTTCCAGCCTGGGAGCAAAGGAGGCGCTGCCTTCGTTCTTCCGTTTTCTTGACAACCGTATTCTGGCCGCACCCGCGGTTCGGGGAATAGGGAGGATCGGCTCCATCAGCGATGGGTTGGGGCTCATCGACCGAATCCCATCCCTTCCCAGGGGTGCTGTTAAAGCGGCGTTCGCGGCTTTGGGGGCTATCTATCGAAGGGCCATGGCGCAAGAAACCGGTGGAGACCTCGAAAAATTTGCCGCGGCTGTGGCGGATAATGCCGATGAGCAGATTACATCGTTCATGATCGACCATCTGGAGATTGCCGACCGGATTGAGGAGAGAAAGGACTGTCTTGCCGCCCTGAGCCTCATCGGCGGGGACAGGGCCACCGAGGCCGTCCTCGCCTTTATCGCTGATGATTCCCTGGAGGGCGATGTCGGCATGGCCCTCTTCACCATCGGCAATAGGGACCGCACGATCCTCCTTTCACTTCTCCAGAACCCTGAGGGAAACATTCGAAGAAAAGCCCTGCAGGTTCTGACAAAGCTGGGCGGCGCGGGCCTGCTTTCCCATATAATCCCGATGCTCGGAGATGTCAGCGGGCACGTCCGAAAGGATGCCGTCCTTGCCCTGGCCGCCCTTGGGGATTTTGATGCCATAGACTCCATCCTTTCCCTCCTCTTTGATGAATATCCGGACGTCGTCGAGGTTGGGGGAGCGGCCCTGTCCGTATTGGGCAAAAAAGATCCCGGGGCTTTTTTTGGAAAAATCGGTCCTCACCTGGGAACTTCACCGCCCGAGGTCCGTGCCCTCCTGATCAGGGTGCTCGGTGATGTGGACCCATCGACACATATCGACCTTTTCCTTGGGACCCTCCGTGATTCGGAGCCCCTTATCAGGGCTTCGGCTGTCCGGGCTCTCAGTCGTTGTGAGGGATCAGAAGCGGCCGAGGCTGTGATGGGCGCTTTAAGCGATGAGGATCCCCAAGTCCGGTCGGAATCCGCCATGGCCCTGGAAATCATGAGGCCGGAAGGCGCCGTTGAACCCCTCAAATCGGCTCTTTACGACCAGGATCCATGGGTCAGGGCAGCGTCCGCCACATCCCTCAGTATGCAGCCGGACCTGGATCCCGGGGATCTGTCCGATATTCTCCATGGCGAAGATCTCATGTTGAAGACCGCTGTTATTGAAGCCCTGGGACGCAGGGTGAGCGCAGGATATGAAGTCCCCATGAAACTGCTCAAGGAGGCTTTTATCGAAGGGACCGTGGAGATAAGGCGTGCCGTCTGCCGGACCCTCGGGAACATCCCTTCAGACGCCGGTCTTGATCTGCTCATGCAGGCGCTCGGGGATAAGGATGCCAGCACAAGGATTTTCGCCGTTCATTCCCTCGTCGGGAAAGGTGGAGATCAGGTAGAGCGAACACTCCTTGAAATGGCCGATTCCGACCCGGACAGGACCGTGCGGCTGACCATCCGATCCCTGATGGAGCCGAGCGGGTAAGATGCTGTTCAATTCCCCGGAGAAGGTTGATCTCGCTGATGAGGAGTTCCGGCTTCTATCGACCTTCATCTACGAGTACTGTGGGCTGCATTTTGATGAATCCAACAGGTTTCTTCTTGAAAGCAGGCTCCAGAAGAGGCTGCGAACCTACCACTTCGATTCCTTCCTGAAATATTACCATTACCTCCTCTTCCATCAGGACAGGGTTCAGGAGATAAATGAACTTCTTAACGTCATAACCACAAACGAAACCTATTTCTTCAGGGAACAGAACCAGTTGGACGCCTTTTCCAATGAGGTGCTTCCGTATATCGCTCAACAAAAAGCCCGGAGGAGACAACTCCGCATCTGGAGTGCCGGGTGCTCGACCGGGGAAGAACCGTACACCATCGCTATCCTTCTCAAGGAATCGGGACTGTTCGAAGGATGGAATGTGGACATTATCGGGACTGATATCAGTCAGCAGGTCCTGAAAAGCGCCCGGAAGGCCGAATACTCATCCTCCTCCTTCAGGACGACGGATAGTTCCAGGATCCAGCGGTATTTCAAAACATCCGAAAACGGCAAACAGATTCTCTATGATTCTATCCGAACAATGGTACACTTCGGGCATCACAACCTTCTGGATGAGAAGATGCTTGGCCTGATCGGTGAGTGCGACCTGATAATGTGCAGAAATGTAATTATCTATTTCGACAGGGACGCAAAGGCAAAGGTCATCAGCGCCTTTCACAGAAAACTCGTTCCGGGGGGGTATCTATTTCTGGGGCATTCGGAATCTTTGATGAATATCTCCACGGCCTTCAAGCTGAAGCATCTCAGCCGTGTGATGGTTTATCAGAAACCAGGGGACGACGGATGATTAATGGGCAGCTGCGCATTCTGGTCGTTGATGATTCCGCCTACAATAGAAAGATGGTCCGGTCCATGCTCCTTGAGATGGAGGAGGTTGCCTCTGTGGAAGTGGTTTCGGACGGAGAAACCGCTATTCGCACAGTTATGACGGATCCGCCCGATCTTATCACGCTGGATCTGAATATGCCCAGGATGGACGGATTTACATTTCTGCGATGGCTTATGCAAAATCACCCGCTTCCGGTCGTGGTTGTGAGCGCCGATGGCGGCGAGAAAAACGTTTTCAAAGCCCTTGATCTCGGTGCGCTGGATTTTGTCGTCAAACCCCGCCGGTATGCATCAGAAAGGATAATCGAGATAAAGGAGGAACTTCAGACAAAGGTCCGGGCTGTAGGGGGACAGGACATGGCGCCCTATCTTGGCAGGCTGCGGTCTGCCAAGCCGGTCAGGGAACGGGTGAAGGCGCCCAGGAGGCCCGGCACCAAGATCCATCCGGCCGGCGTTCTTGTCATCGGGGCTTCCACGGGTGGGCCGTCGGCAATTCAGAGAGTCCTGACCCAGTTGCCCTCCACGTTTCCTCTGCCTGTAATTGTAGTCCAGCACATGCCTCCCGTGTTTACAAAACAGTTCGCCATGCGTCTTGGTAAAAACACCGCGTTTGAGGCAAAAGAGGCCGAGGATGGCGATTTTCTGACGCCTGGCCTGCTTTTAGTCGTCCCGGGAGGTTATCATCTGGAGATTACAGGCTCACCTTCGGTCGCGGTGAAACTGAGAAAAAAGAGGAAAGGCGATCGTTTCGTCCCATCCATTGACATCACCATGGAATCCGCTGCGATCGTTTTCGGGAAACGTTCCCTGGGGGTCCTGCTCACGGGAATGGGGAATGACGGGGCCCATGGGATGCTCGAGATCCGTAACGCAGGAGGCCGTACCATTGCCGAGTCGGAGGAAAGCACCGTTGTCTTCGGGATGCCCAAGGCTGCCATCCGGAACGGCGCCGCGGAGGTAGTCCTGCCCTTGAACACCCTGTCAGGGAGGATAGAGGCGATGGCAATGGATATCTGTCGCTTGAAAAATGAGTCGAGCGATGCTAGAAACCGGGGCATGTGAGAAATTCCGGAAGCTTGGTAAATACCGGTGTGGATGGGAAGGTCCATGGGATACCTTGCCCGGCATGGACGGCCCGGAGGTGATGGTGGACAGCCCGTTCATGGCGCCCGGGTCGATTATCGAAAGGAACATTTAAGATGAAGGATGACAAGGTTTCATCTCTTTTTGATAAGGGGGAGGAGTTTCTGGAAATCTTTCGGAAGGGACAGGAATTTACCCTGGATCTTCTAAAGGATAATGAACAGCTTCGCTACCGTGTCGTAAAACTTGAGGAGTCACTCAAAAGCAGGCCGGAAAAATCCGCCCCAAGGCTCAGCGGCGATAAATACGAGGAATTGGCCAGAAAGGTTGCCCTTTATGAGCGGAAGCTGCGCGAACTCGAGGGAAAACTCAATGAGGTCGAGGAGGAGAATATTGACTTCGCTCAACGCTACATTGATGTAGATGAACAGAATAACAACCTCGCCAATCTCTACGTAGCGAGCTTTCAGCTGCACTCCACTCTCGATTACGAGGAAGTTCTCCAGATTATCCTGGAAATCATCATCAACCTCATCGGGGCTGAGGAATTCGCCATCTTTCTCCTGGATGAGAAGAGGGAGATCCTGATCCCCGTTGCGGCCGAAGGGGTCGATCCTGAGAAGATCTCTCCGGTAACCATGGGTGAGGGTGTGACAGGAGTCGCCGCCCGGTCGAAAGAAAGCTACTTTAACGAGAACCCTCCTTCGATATCAGAGGAGCTTCTTGAAAACCCGTTGGTGTGCATACCGCTGATGATCAAGGATGAACTCATAGGCATGATTAATCTATACAAACTTTTTCAGCAGAAGAAGGGTTTTGTACCGGTTGATTTCGAACTTTTCACCCTTCTCGCCGGGCATGCCGCAACTGCGATTTTCAGCTCAAGGCTGTATTCCGAGTCCAGAAGAAAGCTGACGACCTATAAGGGATTCCTTAATCTGTTGAGCCAGTGATTTACTTTTATATGGTCGCAAAAAGTCCATCCGCGGCTTTTTGTTTAACGGAAAGCGAAAAGTATCATTTTCGCTTTCCTCATAAATCAATGACTTATGGTGCGAGTCATTGATTTGGGCGACCCATGCGGGGCGCGTTGATGACTTCGTAAAAGGTCATCAGCTTTCAGACGGTCTGGAGATTGAAGATGGCGGCACTTAAGTTCCTGATAATCGAAGATTCCCCCACGATGCGGCAGCTCATCCGTTTTTCCATTAAACGCATTCCCCACGCGGAGATTATCGAAGCAAACGATGGTCTGGACGGCCTGAAAAAGCTTTCCTCCAACCAGATTGATATGATCCTGACCGATATCAACATGCCCATAATGGACGGATTGAAGCTTGTCAGCATGGTCAGGGGCAACGATAATTACAAGGATATTCCCATCGTCATCATTACTACGGAAGGTGCCGGAGAGGATAGAGATAGAGCCATGGCTCTGGGGGCGAACGCTTATGTTACCAAGCCTATCCAGTCCACCAGCCTTCTGTCAACCGTCAAAAAACTTCTGGATATTTGACAGTGTCGTAAAAAGTCCATTAATGGCTTTTTACTCCATGGAAAGCGAAAAGTGTCATTTTCACTTTCCTCACAAATCTTCGATTTGAACGCCCCCCCATGGGCGTGTTGAACATTGAACATTGAACGTTGCGGGATGTGGGGTCGAAGGCCATTCCACACGCTGAAATGAAGGGTCGGAGGTCGAGCTATGCCGAGTTCCAGGTACAATCCCCGGGAGACTGAACCCAAATGGCAGAAACGTTGGGAGGAAACGGGGATATTCAGGGCAAGGGAGGACCCCGGGAAGAAGAAATTCTATTGCCTCGAGATGTTTCCCTATCCGTCGGGGAAGCTGCACATGGGCCATGTTCGAAACTACAGCATTGGGGATACCTACTCCCGGTTTCTCCGCATGCGAGGGTTCAACGTTCTCTATCCCATGGGTTATGATGCCTTCGGCATGCCCGCCGAGAACGCCGCCATCATGCACCAGGTGGACCCCGGTGAATGGACAAGGGATTCCATTCGGCAGATGAAGGACCAACAGAAGCAGTTGGGACTGTCCTACGATTGGGAACGGACCCTGGCCACATGCGAGCCGGAGTATTATCGCTGGAATCAGTGGATCTTTCTTAAATTCCTGGAGAGGGGATTGGCCTACAGGAAGGGAGCTCCCATAAACTGGTGCCCTTCCTGCAGGACCGTCCTTGCCAACGAGCAGGTGGAAAACGACTGCTGTTGGCGGTGCAGCGCCCAGGTGGTCAGCAGGGATCTTGAGCAGTGGTTCTACAAAACGACGGAATACGCCGAGGAACTCCTTAACGATCTGGATTCGCTGGAGGACTGGCCTGATAAGGTCAAGACCATGCAGGTAAACTGGATCGGTCGAAGTGAAGGTGCTGAAATTGATTTCCACGTTGTGGGATCCGATACGGTTATCTCCACTTTTACCACCCGGCCCGACACGGTCTTTGGAATCACCTACATGGTCCTTGCGGCCGAACATCCCCTCGTCGCCGAGCTGGTAAAGGGGACCGACCGTGAGGGGGCGGTCCTCGAATTTTGCGAAAGGGTTAAAAGAGAGTCAGCGACCGTCCGGACCGATGAGACAAGGGAGAAGGAAGGCATCGACACCGGCCGCTGTTTTGTCCATCCGGTGACGGGTGAGGAATTCCCCATCCTTGTCGCGGATTACGTTGTCATGGCCTACGGTACGGGCGCGGTGATGGGGGTTCCGGCCCACGACCAGCGCGATTTCGAGTTCGCCGGAAAATATGGCCTGCCGATAAAGGTTGTCATCCAGGATGAAGGTGGAGCCCTGGATGGCGCCACCATGGAATGCGCCTATACCGGCAACGGCCCCATGGTTGATTCCGGTCCCTTCAATGGCCGTGACAACCGGGAAGCCATGGCGGACTTCATAGGGTACCTGGAGAAAAACGGGTGGGGTCGGGGTGCAGTCATCTATCGCCTCAGGGACTGGCTGATATCCAGACAGAGGTACTGGGGCACGCCCATTCCCGTGGTGTATTGCGACAGCTGCGGCATCGTCCCCGTTCCGTTTGATGATCTTCCGGTTCTGCTGCCGGATGACGTGGAATTTACCGGCGAGGGAAACCCGCTTGAGACTTCCCCCTCTTTCGTGAGCACTACCTGTCCTCGATGTTCGGCACCGGCACGCCGGGAGACAGATACGATGGACACCTTTATCGATTCGTCCTACTACTTCTTCCGATATACCGATCCATCCTACAGCCAGGCCCCTTTCAATCCCGAAAAGGCGGCTTACTGGATGCCGGTTGACCAGTACATAGGTGGAATTGAACACGCAATTCTACACCTTTTGTACGCACGATTCATTACCAAAGGTCTGAGGGATCTCGGCCTTACCGGTGTCTCGGAGCCCTTTTCACGACTGTTGACTCAGGGAATGGTTATCAAGGACGGGGCCAAGATGTCCAAGTCATTGGGCAACACGGTGGATCCCGGTGAGATTATTAACAGGTTCAGCGCCGATACCGCGCGCCTTTTTATCCTTTTCGCCTCTCCCCCGGAGAAAGAACTGGAGTGGAATGATCAGGGAGTGGAGGGGGCTTTCCGCTTTTTAAACCGGGTTTACCGGATGATCACCGACCACAAGGAGCTTTTCCTCAGCCCCGCTTCCGAGCCCGATTCGGTTGACGGCGCGGCGCTTCCGCTGCTGATCACAACCCACAGGACCATTAAAAAGGTCACCGAGGATATCGAGAAACGATTCCAGTTCAATACGGCCATCAGTGCGATCATGGAGCTGGTCAATGAGCTCCATCGTTTCATGACCGGAAGCGGAGCGTCGTCATCCGGGGGTCAATGGGTAGCGTTAAACGCGTCTGAGACCTTAATTCTCCTGCTGGCGCCTTTCGCTCCCCACCTCGCTGAAGAACTTTGGGAAACAGCCGGCCGGCCATACAGCGTTTTCCAGCAGTCCTGGCCGGAGTACGACCCCGAATTAACCCTGAGTACAACCGTCCAGATCGTGGTGCAGATCAACGGCAAGGTCAGGGCCCGGTTCGATGCCGCCCCCGATTCCGGCAAGGATGAACTCGAGAGTATGGCCTTGGCTATTCCCAGAGTCAGGGAACTCATTGCGGACAAGGAGCTGGTGAAAAAGATCGCCGTTCCGGGAAAGCTGGTCTCCCTGGTGGTTAGATGAGAGCCCTGGTAAGAGCCTTTTTGGGGGGCGTTGCCACAGTCCTCATTTTTGCACTTTTCGCCGGGTGCGGCTACAGCCCTGTCCGCCCCTACAGCGGAAGGGGCTTTTCCCTGGGTGTTTTGAGAAATTCCACCGATGAGCCGCTTCTCTACCGGATGATGGAGGATTCTCTGGCAGAGGTAGCCGGGCTGCGTCGAACCGACGCGCCTCGAAAAGTTTCCATCGTAATCACCGAATTTTCCGAAAGGGCACAGACCGTTTCATCCCAAGGAGATCCCGTGCGCGAGGAACTCACGCTGGGGTTCTTGTGGCGAATTGTCGGGGAGGACGGAAAGCTCTTGCGTAAGGGGAAGGAACGTGTGGCGAGATCGTACCCATGGTCAAGCGACATCAACACCCTTGACTGGAACAGACGGGCCGCCATCAGACTCCTTTCGAAGGATGCCGCCAGAGCCCTGTCCGACAGGCTCGAGGATCAGCCATGACACAGCCGGCAGGCAGCCGCAAAGCAAAAGGTGTCTCCCGCCTTCTCATCTCCGCGGAGCTGTTGTTGATAAATGAAGCGGTCGAGGAGCTTATGGAACTCCTGATTCCCCGGGAGGCCAGGGATTTCAATTACCTTTCAGTCTACGGATGGGACGCCGAGATCGGTTCTGTCCTGGAATTTCTCCAGACCCTGCCGTTTTTGTCCGACAGGCGTCTTCTCGTGATCCGCGAGATCCAGGAATTTTCCGACTGGAAAAAGCTTCTTGATTACCTGAAAGACCCCAACCCGTCATCATTTCTGCTCTTAACCTCCAGCGAGATGGACAAAAAGAGCGCGGTCTATCGGTCCTTTTCACGGCTTGTGGAAGTTCCCAAATTGAGCAGACCATATGGTAAATCACTTACAGGATGGGTGGTAAAACGCTTCCGGGCGGCCGGCAAGGGGATAAGCCCTGAACTGGCCGGGATGCTGATTGAGATCTCCGGAACGGTCTTAAGCTCCCTGGCGATGGAAGTGGAGAAGGTTTCTTTGCATGCGGGGAATCGGGATACGATTACCAGGGATGACCTGAACGCATCTCTTCCCGGAGGTGTGGAAACGGTCTTTTCCTTTCTGGATGCATTGGGGGAGGGGAAAAAATCCCAGGCGATTGTCTGCCTGAAAAGGCTTCTTGAATCAGGAGCCCCTCCGGAATTTCTGGTGCACATGACCGCCGCTCACTATCGAAAATTGATAAAAGGGAAGGAACTGGTGGGAACAGGTCTGCAGCCCATCCAGGCTGCCGTCAAGGTTGGAATTCAGTATCCGAATCTCCAGGAAAAGTTTGCCCGCCAGTTGAGGCGGGCAAGGGAAAGGGATCTGGAAAGTGACCTGAAAAGCCTGTCGGTCTGCGACCGGCATATAAAAACCGGTAGTCTCCCTAATGAAGTGATCCTGGATAAATTGCTGTTGGATTTACTGGTCTGATGGGAGAGAATTATATCTGCGCGTCAGGCGGGAGATCTTCCTGGCTGCGGAATTTCTATGGATGGTTCCCGCCGAAGCCGCTTTCTGGATGACCGGCACGGCCTCTTTAAGGGTCTTTTCAGCTGTTGCCCTGTCTCCTGCGTCCACCGCAACGATGAGGTCTTTCGTGAGGCTCTTGATGCGGGTGCGCCTCCTCTGGTTGCCGAGCCTCCTTCTAAGGCTCTGTTTGTGTCTCTTGATGGCCGATTTATGTGTTGCCAATTCCACTCCTCCTGTTTTGGCATTAAGACCGATGGTTTGAAATGTTAGGTAGTGTGGGTAAAGAAAGGCTATTAACCTGATTACGCGATGGTTGTCAAATGATTTTTCCGGCAAGATAAAAGGTTAATGATGATATCGATCATCTCCCGGCTGATCCGGGATAGCCTTATCTATCATACGAACGTGACGAAATGAAGGGACATGTGAGCGAGAGAAGCAGCATGGTCAAGGCGGCGGGGATTGTCGGCGGCGCCACTTTTGTCAGCCGTGTCCTGGGCCTGTGCAGGGATGCCGTCATGGCCTTCCTCTTCGGTGCGGCATCCTCCGCGGACGCGTTCTATGTGGCCTTCCGGATTCCCAATCTCATGAGACAGCTGTTCGGGGAAGGCGCACTGGCGGCGTCCTTCGTCCCCGTCTACACCGATATCCTGGAACATCGCGGGCCGGAGGAGGCGAAGAAATTCTCCAGCGGCCTTTTTACCCTGCTCGTGGCTGTACTCTCTGTCCTCACTGCCGGGATGATCCTCTTTGCACCCCAGGTGGTTCGCCTTGTAGCCTGGGGATTTGACCCCGGAAGCGATATTTTTCTCAGGACCGTTGTTCTCACCCGTTGGCTGGCTCCCTACATGATGTTTATCTGTGTGGCCGCCCTCGGCATGGGGATACTGAACGCCAGGAGGCACTTCCTGACCCCCGCTCTGGCGCCTGCCCTCCTTAATGTCAGCATAATTATTTTTGCCCTGCTGGTTTCGCCGGGACTTGCCGACCCAATCGTGGGTATAGCCTGGGGTGTGCTGGTAGGAGGCATCCTGCAGGTCCTCATACAATTGGGTCCTCTGAAGGCCAGGGACGCAATCCCCTCCCTGAGCTTGAAGGTAGTGTCTCCAGGTGTAAGGCGTGTTGCGGTAATGATGGGCCCCGCGGCATTGGGAGTAGCCGTCTATCAGGTCAATATGGTGGTCGACACACTTATCGCTTCCTTTCTGCCCGCCGGAAGTATTACCTACCTGTGGTACGGAAACCGCCTGATGCAGTTTCCTCTGGGGGTTTTCGGCATCGCGTTGGCCACAGCGGCCCTACCTACCCTGTCAGCCCAGTTCTCCGGGGGGAGGTTCGACGATTTCTCGCAAACGGTATCATTCTCACTGTCCCTGACCGCTTTCATAGGTTTTCCAGCGGCCCTGGGCCTCATCGCGCTAAGGGAGCCCATCATTGCCACCCTTTTCGCGAGAGGAGCTTTCGTGGGCAAGGATGTCATCGGAGCCGCCGCCGCGCTCCTGTTCTATTCCGTGGGAATCCCATTTTTCATCGGGGTAAAGATAATGGGACGGGCATTTTTCGCCATGGAGGACACCCGCACTCCCTTCGCAGGGGCCTCCCTGGCCATGGCGGCGAATGTCCTGCTGAACCTCCTGCTCATGGGTCCCATGCTGCACGCGGGCCTTGCCCTGGCAACATCCCTGGCCTCCGTTCTTAATTTTGGATTTCTCGCGATCAGGTTTACAATTCGCAGGGGAAAGTCGTGGATGACCGGAGGGTTCCTGAGGGAGGCCGCAAAATCTTTCATGGCCGCCATCCTCATGTTTGGAGCGGCCTCTTCAATTTCGGGGCGTTACGACTGGCTCGCCATGGGTACACCCGCCAGGGCGGCAGGGCTCCTCGGTTGTATGGCCCTGGGGATTATTGTATACTCCATTGCTGCATTGGCCCTCCGATGTGAAGGCGCAATGGATATCAAAGGGAAGCTGGTAAGCAGGATTGATGACTTTGTAAAAAGTCATAAACGCTCCCACTGAAGGGAGCGCAAATCGAAGATTTGTGAGGAAAGTGAAAATGACATTTTTCGCTTTCCGTGGAGTAAAAAGCCACGAATGGACTTTTTACGACTCTATCAGGATCAGTAAGGTTTATGAGGGCGCTTGTCCAGCGAGTCAAGTGGGCCAGGGTCGAGGTCGGCGAAAAGGTTGTCTCGGCCATAGAAAACGGCCTGCTGGTTTTTCTGGGTGTTGCCGTGGATGACGCCGCAAAGGACGTGGATTACCTTGCGCGGAAGGTCTCCGCCCTGAGGATCTTTTACGATGATGCGGGCAGGATGAACCTTTCGGTCAAGGACGTACGAGGCGGAGCCCTGGTTGTCTCCCAGTTTACCCTCATCACGGACAGGTCCAGCGGCAACCGCCCGGGATTTTCCCGTGCCGCCCCCGCCGAACAGGCCAGGGAGCTTTACGAAAGGTTTCTTGAGAGGATGAGGGATATGGGCGTTCCCACACAGGCCGGCATTTTTCAGGCGGACATGGTGGTCACCCTTGCCAATGATGGACCGGTAACCATCCTGCTCGAGTCAAGATGATTTCAATCCGGGAGTCTGTCGGGGCCTTCCGACGCTCTGCCGGGAAAAGGAAAAACACAATGAAGCTGGAACATCTGCTGGTAGGTCCTCTTCAGTCGAACTGTTTTATCATCGGGGATGAAAAAACAGGTGAGGGGGTGGTTATCGATCCCGGGGGCGACGGCGCTCTTATTATCGACCGGATAAACAGCAGGCCCTGGAAAGTGGTTGCGATACTGATAACCCACGCCCATTTTGACCACGTTGGGGCCAATGCCGATATCGTCGGGGCAACGGGAGCTCCCCTTATGGTTCCCAGACTGAGCGAGCCCATGCTTGACCAGGCCGCCGCGCAGGCCGGCATGTACGGACTTGCGGTCCAACCGTCCCCGAAGCCCGATCGGCTGCTCGACGACGGCGACACCATAACGGTCGGAGGGGAGACGATTGAGGTTATGTCCACTCCGGGGCACAGTCCAGGGGGTGTTACGTTCAAAACGTCAATCGGTATTTTCCCAGGGGATACCCTGTTCGCCGGATCCATTGGAAGGACGGATCTGCCGGGTGGTGATTTTTCGACCCTGATCCGGTCCATAAAGGAAAGGATTCTCGTTCTTCCGGACGACACCCCTGTCTACCCCGGGCACGGTCCGGAGACGACCGTCGGCCGGGAACGGAAGCACAATCCGTTCCTGCGGTGATAAAGGGGATGACAGAGTCCATAGTCCAGAGTCCAGAGTCATAGAGTCCAGAGTCATAGAGTCCAGAGTAGAGGGAAGAGTCCAGAGTCATAAGAGTCCAGAGTCCAGGGTCCAGAGTATAGAGTACAGAGGGAAGGAATTAGATGCAGGATCACTCGAATCTTAAGGGCAGGAATATCCTCCTCGCGATAACGGGAGGGATCGGTGCCTATAAAAGCGCTGAAATCGCCAGGGCACTGATTCGCCTGGGCGCCGAGGTGTCCGTGATTATGACCCAAAACGCCACCCGCTTTATCACCCCTCTGACCATGGAGGTCCTGACCCGGAATCCGGTGGGGGTTGATCTCTTTTCCCCTACCGAGGGGCGGGCGATCGGGCATATCGAGAGGGGAAGACTGGCGGATCTGATGGTTGTCGCGCCCGCCACAGCAAACTTCCTGGCCAAAGCCGCCCACGGGATGGCCGACGATCTGGTGACCACTACCCTCCTGGCTGTGGACTGTCCGGTTGTGGTGGCGCCTGCCATGAATTCCAGGATGTGGGAGCATCCAGCCGTACAGGAAAACATGGGCATCCTCCATTCAAGGGGTGTCCTGTCCGTTCCGCCGGGCCAGGGCGAGCTGGCGTGCGGCGCCGAAGGTCCCGGACGGCTGGCCGATGTGGAAAAGATTCTCGATGCCCTTTCACGGGCCCTTCCAGGCCGCGATGGAGACCTGTCGGAAATCAGTGTCATGGTTACGGCGGGACCGACCGTAGAACCCCTTGACCCGGTGCGGTTCCTGACCAACCGGTCCAGCGGGAAGATGGGCTACGCCCTCGCTGAGGCAGCGCACGAACGCGGCGCCGGGGTTGTTCTCATATCGGGCGCTTCAAACCTGGCGCCTCCGGCGGGACCCCAGGTCGTCAATGTCGGCACCGCTGAGGAAATGCTCGCGGCAGCCAGGACCCACATTGGCGGGTGCCAATGGCTTATGATGGCAGCGGCGGTGGCCGATTACAGGCCGTCGGCACCGTCCGGGAAAAAAATAAAGAAGGACGGCCGAAAAAAACTCACCGTTGAACTTGAGGCTAATCCCGACATTCTCCGTGAGCTTGCAAAAGAAAAAGAGGACAGGCTTTTTGTAGGGTTCGCCGCGGAGAGTGAGGATCTGATAAAGAACGCGAGGGCTAAACTTGAGGCCAAATCCCTCGATCTGATCGTAGCCAACGACATCACTGAGGCGGACTCCGGATTCCAATCCGACAGCAATAGGGCGACACTGATCGAAAGAGACGGGACCACCGAGGGCCTTCCGCTTCTCCCCAAGAGGGAACTTGCCGACAGGATACTCGATCGTGCGCTGAAGCTCTGGAGAATCAACTCTTTATGAATGAGAGCGAGCTGAGGAAAATCTATCTGGAATCCATCGGTCTGGATGCCGCAATATCCCCAACGGACGATATCACTTCCGGCGTATCCGAAGCTCCGGAGAATATTATGAAACCTGAACCTGGCCGTGCGCTGGAGGAACTCAAACGGACCATTGGGGATTGTCATCGCTGCGCCCTGGGTGACAGCAGGACAACACTCGTATTTGGAGTAGGCAATCCGGATGCCCAGCTTCTTCTGGTCGGCGAGGCACCGGGTAGGGACGAGGATCTTACGGGAGAGCCGTTTGTCGGCAGAGCAGGTCAGCTTCTTACAAAAATTATTCAGGCCATGGGATTTCAAAGGGGCGAGGTGTATATATGCAACGTCAACAAGTGCCGCCCTCCCGGCAACCGAAATCCCGAACCTGAAGAAGTAACGGCATGCAAACCTTTTCTCCTGAGGCAGGTTGAAATTATTTCCCCGAAGATCATCTGCGCGCTCGGCAGCTTCGCCGCCAGGACCTTGCTCGACACCGATATGCGGATTTCCGGGCTCCGGGGCAGGTTTCACGATTTTAACGGGATTCCTCTCATGCCCACATACCATCCCTCTTTTCTCCTGCGGAATCCCAACGCGAAGAAGGATGTCTGGAGCGACATGCGCATGATCATGGAACGCCTCGGTCTTCCCATCGAGGAGGGTTGAGGTCTCAGGTCCGTGACGCATGTCCCCTGAGCTTCCTGCGGATGCATCTGCCCGGGTCCCTTCAGGTAAACAGGGTCACGGGGAGCATGACCTGAGGCTGTGTCCCTTGAAAGAGGTTTTTACGAGGTTATTCAGACTTGAAACTTCGAATTATCGCCCTTTTCCTTGTGCTGGTCATGGCCGGTGCAACGGTCACAGTGAAGGTGCTCACGAATCCTAAACTCAAGGATGTCATTCGCGACCTTCTAATCCAACAGGCAAGGAAACATCTTGGGGTCGAGCTTCACATCGGGAAACTTGATTACGATGTGTTTCTGACCGGTCTTTCCATGGAGAACGTCACCCTGAAGGATCTGCAGGGCAAGGCCGGCGAAATTTCGGTGAGAAGGCTGGGAATAAAATTCGACCCCCTCTCGGTTTTCAGGGGCACGGTCGGCATCAAGGAGCTCCAGGTGGACGGGATTGACCTGAACGTGGTTCGGGACATGGACGGTACCATCGCCGTAAAGCCTCTTTTCCCCTTCTGGAAAAAGAAAAAATCTTCGCCGGGCCTTGAAAACATAAGCCTGGTACACATCCAGGTAAGTAGTGTCATACTGCTGAATTCCCATATATCGTACCATGATCTTCCCGCCGGCGTCGAGGTGGGGCTTGATAACGTTCTCGTCAGGTTTGACCGCGGGTCCTTCGATTCCCCCGGGCATGGAAGGCTCTCCCTTCATGCCAATAATGGAAAAGTGGGATGGAGGGGCTTTCCCAAGGGTCGTACAATCAGCGTTCAATCACTCCAGGCGGAGATGACGTATACCCCCACCGAGCTCCTCGTGTCGAAGTTCAACCTTTTCACCGATCCCCTTGGAGTCAGCTTTACCGGCACGCTTCCCCTGGTCCCATCAACCCCTCTTTCAGGGTCGATAGCCCTTACCGCGGACCTTGGAAAGCTGCCGTGGCTGATCGGAGCCGGGGCGGGCAAATTGCGGTTTTCGGGCGAGGTTGGCGGCGATCTTCGTTCACCATACCTTTCCGGTGAAATGGAGGGCGGAAAGGTCCGAGTCTATGGGAGAAAATTTAATAATATCAGTGCCCGCCTTTCGCTGGACGCCGGCCACGCTACCCTTGAGGGGTTAAAAGCGCTGTACCGCGGTGAAAACCTGGAGGGACGTATGGAGGTGGGATTCACGAGGGGGCTTCCTTTCAAGGCAGATCTTTCCACCAGTAAATATCCTATAGCCAAACTCTTCCAGGAGATATCCGGGGACCGCTCCCCGTTGGAGGGAAGCTTCTCGGCACAGTGCGGCATAGAGGGGTATCTTTTTCCCGGTAAGGGCGGCGGGCGTATTCAGGTTGGTCTCAAGGGAACAGCAGACCTTTCCATCGGCCGGGGTGCCCCAAAGGTTTTCGGGTTTGACCTGTCAGGGGTCTATGCCGGTTCCAGCTATGTACTTGAGCGGTTTAAAGCGGCCTCCGGATCGCTGGCAATGGAGGCGTCCGGCACACTGGGGCCGTCAGGTCCCGACCTGACCGTCAAACTTACCGAGTCCGACCTGGGAACCTGGGAGAATTTTTCATGGGCCAGGGGTGCAGGGGGTACTCTTCAGGCTGATGGCGAGGTGTCCGGGGATTGGCAGGCACCCCTGGCGAATCTGGATCTTGTTTTTCAGCATCCCTCAATCAGAGGGTATGCCGCCGACTTTCTCAAGGCGCATCTGCAAATCGATTCAAAGGGGATTACATGTCCACTTGCCTCCCTCAAGGTGGGAGCCACCGTACTGACTTTACAGGGTCGGCTTCCATGGAAAGGGGGAGACCGCGGGGGTGAATGGTCGGTCGGGACCTCCAACGGCCGGTTGCAGGATATCCTTCAGGTCTTTCATGTCCCGTTGGACCTTTCCGGGGAAATCGCCGTACAGATGGATTTTTCTTTTCGCAACGGTTCATTGACCGGAAAAGGCGACAGTGTCCTCCGGAAAATCAGACTGAACGGCGAGGAGTTCGAACGGTCCGATTTTCACATGGTTCTCAGGGATGGAGGGCTGGTGTTCGACAAGATAGAACTGACGAAGGCGGGTAAACTAATGGTTGGGAGAGGGAGCATAAAGGATGGTCGTTTCAGCGCCCAACTGGCAACGGTCCATGGTGTCCCCATGGAAAGCCTCCGGTTTCTTAAAGAGCTCAAGGTGCCCCTCAGCGGTGAGATAAGTTTTACCGCAGGGGTCTCCGGCGGTCTGGACGGAAAAGATATTGAAGGGACCGCCGCCGCCAAGTGGGATCAGATCAGTTTCGAGGGAAGATCCTGGGGGAGCGGCAAAGGCACCTTCGACCTGAAGGGGAAAACCCTGAAGGGAAATGCCGAGTTGATAAACGGCAAATTTGCCGCCGAGGTTACGGTGGACCTTTCCGGTGAAATTCCCTTTTACGGAACGATCCGGACACTGGAGAAAGCAAGTCATGAGGACCTGAACAACTTCTTCGGACTGGGCATACCTTCCGGGTATGCGTCCGGGGAGCTGCTTGCAAAGGCCGGCGCCAAAGGGGTTCTTCTGCACCTGAAAAAAACTGAAGTCGAGGGCACGATCGACGAAGCCAGGTTCAATATACGGGGTATCGATTTCAGATCAACCAGATCGGTGCCTTTCACCTACCAACCCGAACGCGGCATCAGGTTTGAGGATCTCCAGCTCGCTTCCGGAGAATCGGTGTTAAGAGGAGCCCTGACCATTGCTCCCAAGGGGATCATCGGGGGAAACATGGAAGGAGAGATCGACCTGGGGGGATTTTCATACCTGAGGCCTACAGTCAACTCCTTTTTCGGCCGCACCGAGATACATCTGAGAATATCGGGTACCCTTTCACATCCGAGCCTGAGCGGGTATCTCAACATCCGGGACACATCCTGTGTCGCCCATCTTCCATTTCCACTGAAGGTTGAGCATCTTGAAGGACGTATTGAGATTCTCAACGACAGGGTCCATTTTGACGCGATAACCGGACAGGTGAAAAAGGGAACGATAGAGATGGATGGGGATCTTTTTCTGGAGGGCCTCACTCCGGTCCGGGGTCGTCTCCAGTGGAAAGGCGAGGGGATCGCCGTGAATTTTCCTGATGGGCTATCCACCTTGAACAGGGCTACGATCGTTCTGAGCCTTGATGGAGGAAAAGGGAACATACGGGGCAGCGTGAAGATGGACGAGGGAAAGTACATCAGGGATATCGACATCGATAATCCAATTTCCCTCCTCGGTGAGAGCGCAGGCGCTCCGGGTCCCTTTGCTCCGGGTAAGGGAGGGGGGAACGGTGGAACGGGACGATTTGCCCTCGACATCGAAATGGAAACGATAAACCCCATTGAAGTGGATATGAAACTGCTGCGAGGTGATGCAAAGGGGACCCTCCATCTCCAGGGGACCGTGGGAAAGCCCGTTTTGACAGGGCGTTTCTTTATGGATAAGGGGGATATCATCTACAGGGGAAAGTCGTTTGCCATCTCCCGGGGCATCGTCGGTTTTTTCAACCCGGAGGTAATTGAACCGAACTTCGATTTTTCCGCCAGAACGGACATCAGCGGGTTGGATCGGGACGGTATGCTGCGGGACTATACGATCGAGCTTCTGGTAAACGGCGTACCCTCCAAATTCAAGCTCGATCTCATCTCATCTCCACCTTTAAGTGAGACGGATATCCTCTCCCTGCTGAATTGGGGGGCGGTCAGTGAGAAAGCCTTTGAATCCGGAAGAAACGTCTCGGCCACCGAAGCGGCCCTTTTCCTTTCCAGTGAACTCAAGGGAACCCTTGAATCGGGCGTCCGTAACATCACCGGATTTGACCGTGTTGTGATTGATCCGGTCACTGTAAGCAGGACAGGAGGAACGACCTCCAGGATAAGATTGGACAAGCGTCTCGGGGAAAGATTATCGCTGAGCGCTTCGGCTGCCATCCTGAGCCGGGAGGAGCCCGAGGTTTCCCTTCGCTACAAGCTCCTGGACAGTTTTTCATTGATCGGTGAGGAGAGAGGCGAGGGGAATTTCAACCTGGATCTGGATTTTCAGTTTGAGATCCGGTAATGAAGATAGCCTTCCTCGTATCGCTGTTGACCATTATCCTTTCACTCCCCACGGCGGCTCCGGCGGAGGTGTCCCCGCCCATCCTCTCCTTTGCGGGGAAGACGGTACGGCAGGTGTCATACGAGGGGCTGGAATTTCCTCAATCCGAGTTTGATGCCCTGGTTCCCATAACCGTGGGGAAGGTCCTCCGGCCCCCTGATATCAGGGACGGCATCAAGAATCTCTACCGTACAGGACTTTTCGACAGGATCGTGGTGTTGGGAAAGACCCTCCCGGATGGCGTCTTGGTCCTGTTTCGCATGTTTCCCCGGAAATGGCTCAAGGAGGTACGCTTCGAGGGCAACCTTCACATTCCATCCAACAGTCTTTTAAGAAAAATGGACCTTGGAAGGGAGGAGGAAATTACACCCGCAAGGCTCGAGGAGAACAGGTCGAAGATCGAGAAATACTATTCCTACAGGGGGTTTATGGATATTAAGACCGCCTACAGGACCGAGGTGGGGCCCAAGCAGAAAACCAACGTGATATATCGGATCATGGAGGGGCCGAAGTACCGGATAACCGATGTCAGGCTCAGGGGTGATCCGGGCATGTCGCGTTTCAAGGTGCTTTCACTGACCGCGTCCATGCCCGGCGAAACAATGGACGGGGTTGTCCTGGATCGGGATGTGGTGAGGATCGTGGACCATCTCAAGGACAAGGGCTATTACTATCCGGAGGTAAGCTATTCAATCCAGCCCGATCCCCGAGTGAAAGACGGCGTGGTGGTAACCTACAAAATCGTTCGCGGGGACCGATTCAAACTGCTGGTAACTATTGATCGCCCCGATCAGAAGATCAAGCCGTTTCTAAAAATAGTGAAGAGATCATTTGCCGAGGAAGACGGCCCCGGACCGGCAAAGGAAAGGGCCGCGAAAGAGGTTATGAAAAAGGTTCTCGGTGACGGATTTCCGTTGGCCTCCGTTCGGTGGATCGACAGGACACCGGCGCCGGGAGAGAGGGAAATCACCCTGGATGTCACCGCGGGTTTGAAAGCTGTTTTCGGGACTCTCACCATTGATGGTGTGGAGTCGTTGACATTGGAAAAGGTAAGGGACTCATTGGGATTTGCTGAAGGGGAGCCATTTGTGCGCAGCCGTCTTGACTCCGGGGTGAAGGAACTGAAGAGGGCATATCGGGATCAGGGATACCTTGACGCGGAGGTGACCCTCAAACCGCTTTCTTTCAGCCAGGCTCAGGATCCCATGACCAGTCCGGTCCATATCCTCGTTGACGAAGGGCCGCAGACCCTGGTGGGCATGGTGACGATAAAAAATTCCCCGTATTCACCTGATGAGACCAGGAGGATAGTAGGGATTCATGTGGGAACGCCTTACGTACCGGAAAAGGTCGACGCCGGGCGAGGCGCTCTGCTTGACCGGTTGGGACTGGATGGCTACGTCTATGCCTCTGTAACGGCAGAAGATGCGGTGCCCCGGAAAAACGGAACGATGGATGTGATTCTGGATGTTGCAGCGGGCCCCCAGGTGCATCTGGGGAGTCTTATCGTCCTGGGAACCGATAAGGTAAACAACAGAATCATCAGACGGGCCCTTGGACTGAAAAGGGGAGATCTGTTAACCACGGAGAGGCTCATCGAGGCCCAGCAGCGGGTTTACGACCTGAATGTTTTCGCAACCGTGGACATCGGGTTTGCAGACGAGCAGATCCCGGCCCCTGTCAAGGATGTCATCGTCAAGGTCAGCGAACGGGCAAGGTATGCCATAGGTATTAAAGTGGGTTTCGGAAGTGAGGACCGATTTCGGACCCAGCTGTCCGTTACCAATCGAAATGTATCCGGCATGGCACGCTCATTGACCTTGAGCTTGAGAAGAAGCTCCGTCGAACACCTCGAATCTCTTGTATACCGGCATCCGTATTTCCTTGGCAAGTCAATGGATTTTACATCCTCATTGAGCGATTTCAGGGAAGAAAATGGGAGCTTCAGCGAGGACACGAGATCCATCTCCCTGAAATTGAAGCGGGAAATAACCCAAAAGATAACGGGGATAGCGGAATACAGCTTCAAGGGACAGGATATCTTTAATATCTCACCCGGGGTCGTGCTCTCGCCACAGGATCAGGGGTCCACCAAGGTAGCATCGGTTGTTCTGGAAGGGATTTACGAGAGCCGTGATGATATTCTGAATCCCACCGGAGGAACGCTGGGGCAGGTACGATTGAATGTGGCCTCCAGATACCTGGGTTCCGAGGCGGAGGATTACGGATGTGAGATCTCTGTCCATCGGTACTTTTCCCTGGGGAGCGGCGTTGTACTCGCAGGCCTTGCCAGGGGGGGGATTGTTCACAGCTTTGGCAATAGCGATCAGGTGATCATCGGCCAACGCTTTTTCCTCGGCGGGATGACCTCTATAAGGGGTTATAAACTGGACAACCTGGGTCCGAAAGATGCTGATGGGAACCCCGTTGGGGGGAATTATATGGTCAACCTGAACACGGAACTCCGATATCCTGTCTACAGGTCCATCGGAGGGGTTCTTTTTGTGGATTCGGGGGCCGTGTGGCTCAACGAAGCGCCATTTGACGACTCGACGCTCAGGGCCTCAGCCGGCATGGGTATCCGCCTGTCGACCCCGGCCGGGCCGTTAAGCCTGGACTACGGATATAAACTGAACCCCGCTACGGCCGGAGAGAGCAGGTATAGGGTCCATTTCAGTATCGGACACGCTTTCTAACGTAATAAAAAACGTTCAAGGTTCAACGTGGGGAAAGAACGTTCAAGGTTCAACGGGGTAGAGCAGGCTATAGGCTATAGGTAAAGCAAGGTCCAACATTGAACTTTTGAACATTGAACTTTTGAACGTTGAACATTGAACTTTTGAACATTGAACATTGAACATTTTGAACTTTTGAACGTTTCTTATCCCGTTGAACATTCTTTATCCGCGTTTCAATCCTCAGACTCACGGTTGTTGGCCTGGTTCAGGACCATCTCGATCCTCTCGTATGCGACCGATGGATCAAGGCTCTTGTCAAGAAAGGCGACGGCTCCCTTTTCCCGCACGATCTGAATGTCCTCGTGGCTGTCGTGGATTCCGGTCATGACGATAACGGGAGGGGCGGGGCGGGCCGACTTTGCCAGATGTTCAAGGACGCCGAATCCCGACATCCGGGGCATCTGGAGGTCCAGAAGGATCAGCCCGAAAAGATCAGGTGCAGCCTCATAGATCTCAAGGGCCTCCTGTCCGTCGGCGGCGGTCTTGACCATATGGCCGTGGCTGATGAGGAGGTCGGACATCATGGTGCGAAAGAAAGCGGTGTCGTCGGCCAGGAGGATGTACCTGCCGTCTCCAGTCACCGGCTTTTTGGGCGCCGGCACCGCCGGCGAATCCTGAATGAGACGCCTCCATTTCGGAGGCAGCTGGACGGTCATCTTTGTTCCACAGGCCGAACAGGTCACGCGGAATCCCGCCTCCGGAATCTTTTCGGAATTGAAAATATACTCTTTTGAGCATAGAAAACATGTGAGTTTCATGGCAGTATTATTCACCTCGCAAAAAACGCTGTAGCTTTGGGACTGCTGATGGACCTTCCCCAACTTTACCGTCCCGAAGGTATCAGGAAGACAAATGGTATGTCAACGTATGGATTAGCGTGGGGCCCATCAATAATTCATGGTTCATCCGGTTAATGCGTACCTTTATTATTTTGCCGTCATTGCGAGCCCGAGTGAAACCGTAGGCGCGGCAATCTCATGCGAAGCTGAAAAGGTCATTGCGGCGCCCTCCGGTCGCCCACGGGATCGCTTCACACAGTTATCGGTTCGCGATGACCAGCGAAGTCATCAATAATTGACAGGGCCGGGGGCATGGCATAAACTCCTGGATTCCGGGATAAACCCCTTGTGGAGGATCGACGGGAAATGAGGCATCCAGGCGGCTTAATCCTTCCGGCGGCCATTACGGCCGCTTTCCTCTGTGCAGGGGCCGCATGGGCCTCGGTCGCCACGTCCGGCTGGACGCAGTTGGACAGGATTGTCGCAGTCGTTGGGGATAATCCGGTTCTGCTAAGCGACCTGTTGATGGAGAATGACCTCGGTCTCCTTGAACCGGTCGATAACAAGGAAGGATTGGATGCCCTTCTGGAGCCCTATCTGAACAGGCTGATGATTGTCAGGGAGGCGAATGAGGTCGGCAGTTTCCGGCTGTCGCCGGGGCAGATAGAAGCGGCCTTTAAGGGTTATCTTTCCCGATTTCCTACTCGGGCGGCCTTCGACGAAAAACTCCGTCGGTGGGGTATTGATGAGAAAGAGGTGGAAAGACGTCTCGCCCATGGTCTGATCGCGTCTCTGTATACGGAAAGCCGGATACGGTTCTTCGTGGGGGTCCTTCCTTCGGATATCGAGAAGGAGTATAATAACAACCCCGGTCGATGGGGCGGGCGCGGGATCAACGAGGCATGGAACGATATTAAGAAATTCCTCGGGGCGAGGGCCTTTCAGAAGGAAAGAGACAGGTGGCTCAAGACCCTGCGAGAACGTTATGGTCTGAAAATCATCAGCGAGGAAGGAGATGACCGGGGTTGAGATATCTTCTTGTGGTAAGGGATATTTTCGCCGCGGCTCATCGTCTTGCAGGCAGCGGCGGGCAGTGTGAGAACCTGCACGGCCATAATTTTTCCGTGGAACTTACGGTTGAGGGCGACAGGCTCGATGATACCGGCATGGTGATTGATTTTACCATCCTGAAAGATATTCTTCGGGGTATCCTCGTGGACCTCGATCATACAGACCTCAATTCGTTTCCGGCGTTCTCGGGGCAAAGCCCCTCATCCGAGAGGATTGCCGAGTATGTCTTTAAAAGGGCCGAGGAACTCCTGTCAGGCAGGGATGTGGAAGTCGCCTCGGTAACCGTTGGCGAATCCCGGAACGCTTCCGCCACATATCTGCCCTAGGGGGCTGTCGGAAAATCCATACGGACTCCCAGGGGGCCGTGGTAGAAAGGAAGGCGATAATGGAGATCATTGACGCGCATGTTCACGTCGGAAGAAAACACCTTCCCATGGACTCGGTCCAGGCTATTCTTGACAAGGCCGGCGCCGATAGAGCGGTCATTTTCGCCGATCCTGAGAGCAGCGACATCTCGGATGATAACCGGTACGTCCTTGATGCCGCGAAGAAGGGGGGGCACATACCCTTTTTCTATGTGGGCGGCAATGCCTACAGCACCAACCGGCCTTACCCCAATCTGCCTGACCCCGGCATCCTCGAAGAATACCGCGGCATTAAATGGCACTGCTGGTTTACCCCCGGCCACGATTTCGGCGGTACCCGGCTTGGAATGGATGAGGACCATGTCCACGGGGTTCTGACGGAACCGCGGATGGTCGCCCTTATGGAAAAGGTCATGGAGATGAATATCCCGGTCAACTTCGAGGAGCATTTCGATATAACACAGATCTTTGTGGACCTGTATCCCGATGTCAAGGTCATCATCCCCCACATGGGAGCGCTCAACGGTGGCACCGAAAGGATTCTGGCATCGGTGGGGGGCAGAGAAAACGTCTACTTCGACGTGAGCCTGGCAGGCATCTCCGCTGATCTGGTTAAGAGCTTCGGCGCGGAAAAATTCCTTTGCGGTTCCGACTATCCATACGGCAGCCCTGCCTGGAGCATCGACAGGATCAGGAAACTCAATGTGACGGAGGAGGAACGCGCGGCCATCTTTTCCGGAAACGCCCTGCGATTGACCGGGATGGATTAATAGAGGCCGGAAGCGCTCACTGCGCCTGGAGACATGGAACATAAGGAGACCGCATGAGAAAAGAATCGCTGAATTTTCTTCAAAAACTTATCGATGCCCCGAGCCCTTCCGGTTTCGAAGGGCCTGCCCAGGAGGTCTGGCTCCACAGGACCTCTCCCTTTGCGGACGAGACCAGGGTTGATGTCACCGGAAACGTTATCGCGGTCCTGAATCAGGGGGGAAGTCCGCGGGTCATGCTGGCAGGCCATTGCGACGAAGTCGGATTCATGGTCAAGTACATCTCCGATGAGGGATACATCTCTTTCGCCCCGATAGGCGGGGTGGACATCCATATCGTTTCGGCCAGGAGGGTCGCCATACACACGTCCCGGGGAACCGTTCCGGGAGTGGTGGGAAAAAAACCGATCCATCTGCAGGACCCCTCATCGAGGTCCACCCAGAAGCTGGAGTGGCACAACCTCTGGATAGATATTGGAACCGGCAGCCGCAAGGAGACGGAGAAACAGGTCGCCCTGGGGGATCCCATCACCTTTACCGACGGATTCGGGCGGCTTGCGGGGGACATGGTGGCGGGACGGGCATTCGACGATAAGGTGGGCAGCTTTGTGGTCTCCGAGGTCGTTCGTATCCTCTCGAAAAAGAGGATCAAAGCCGCTCTCTATTCGGTGTCCACGGTTCAGGAGGAGTTAGGCCTCCGTGGGGCGAAAACGAGCGCATACGGGATCGATCCGGATGTCGGTATAGCGGTAGACGTGACCTTCGCCTCTGACCATCCGGAGATCGATAAAAAGCAGGTCGGCCAGATCTCCGTTGGAAAGGGGCCGGTTGCAGCGCGCGGGGCCAACATCAACCCGAGGGTGTTTGAGCGGATCATTGAAGTGGCCGGTTCGGAAAAAATCCCCTGTCAGGTGGAGCCCTCACCCCGGGCCACAGGGACCGACGCCAACGTCATCCAGATGACAAGGGAAGGGGTGGCGGCCGGGCTTCTCAGTATCCCGAACCGTTACATGCACACACCCGTGGAGATCATCTCCCTGAAGGACCTGCAGAACGCGGCGAAGCTCCTGGCAGCCTACGTCGAATCGTTAAAACCGGAAGATAGTTTCATCCCTTACGGAAAAAGGTGAGGATAATCTCCGGATCAGCAAAGGGGCGGCCGCTCCTTTGTCCCCGTGGTCTCGGGACCCGCCCCACCTCGGATCGGGTCCGGGAGGCTGTCTTTTCCATCATCGGGGAGAGGGTGAAAGGAACCGGGGTAGTTGACCTTTTTGCGGGTACAGGGGCCTATGGCCTGGAGGCGCTCAGCCGAGGGGCCCTGAAAGCCACATTCGTAGACAGGAGCCCTACGGCCAGCCGGTTTATCAGGAAAAACGTTGCCGCATGCCGTTTCGAGGGTCTCTCCCGTGTGGTCACCGCTCCCGTCGGACCTTTCATTAAAAGCGGGGGAATACCCGAGGGGACCGGGCTTGTTTTCGTTGATCCGCCCTATAGCGGTGGTGAGGGAATAAAGACCTTGATGGCCCTATCTGAAAATGCTAAATCCCTCACAAGAGGCCTCGTTATCTTCGAATGTTCCTCCTCCGGTGAGCCCGATGTGATCCCGAGCGGCATGGAGATCGCGGATAGGAGGCGGTATGGCGATACGGCTGTTCTCTTTATTATGGTGTCGTAAAAAGTCCACCCATTGTACTGGAACGGTATGTCGGTGAGATTTTTCGAGATTATCCCGAATGGAAAAGCCTTGTGATGGAGGTTCAAGTGGGGACTATTGCCGTTTATCCTGGAACTTTTGATCCTATTACTCATGGGCACGTGGACCTTATCCGAAGGGCAAGCGCCATCTTTTCAAGGCTGATCGTCCTGGTGGCGGCGGATGTTAAAAAGGTCCCCATGTTTTCAGCGGATGAAAGGACCTCAATGGTCCATGATGCCGTCAGTGGTATTCCAGACCATGTGGAGGTAAAGGTTTTTAACGGTCTTCTCGTCGAGGAGGTCGAAAAACTGTCCGCCCACGTTATTATCAGGGGATTGAGAGCCGTCAGCGACTTCGAGTTCGAGTCCCAGATGGCGTTGATGAACAAGAGGCTCAATCCACGTATTGAGACATTTTTTATGATCAGCCGGGAGGAATACGCTTACCTCAGTTCCAGCTTTGTTAAGGAAATCGCCAGCCTCGGCGGTGATGTGGGCACGATGGTCTCGGAGTGCGTGGCCGAAAAACTCCTTAAGCGGTACCGGGGAAAAAGGGGAAACAGATCACGGTGAACACCGGTGGGGAAACGACGGGAAGCGGGATACTTTCATCCCTTCGCGAGCGTGTGCGTGGGAGCGGAATACGCATCGTTTTTCCCGAGGGTGACGATGAGAGGATTCTGGATGCGGCCTCCCATATTATCAGGGATCGGATTGCGGAGGTCGTAATACTGGGCAATCCTGAATCTGTGGGCCGTCTGGCGGATCGGCGCGGTCTGGATCTGGGGGCCGCCGCCGTCATCGACCTTAACGACGATCCTCTTCTGGATGGGTACGCCCATATTTACCACGAACTGCGTCGACACAAGGGGATTACTATTCAGACCGCGGCCCGTGAGATCGCCGACCCGATAGCCTTCGCCGCGATGATGGTCCATACCGGGAGAGCCGACGGTTTCGTCGCGGGGGCGGTGACCACAACAGAGAAGGTTATCAGAAACGCTCTTAGGATTATCGGAAAAATGGATGACGTGGACGTCGTCTCGAGCTGTTTCATAATGGTTATGCCCATCATGGAATATGGGGAAGAGGGTGTTTTTATCTTCGCGGATTGTGGAATGATTCCTGACCCTACCGCTCCGCAGTTGGCGCA
Organism: Deltaproteobacteria bacterium; assembly: GCA_013151915.1. Classification (NCBI taxonomy): domain Bacteria; kingdom Pseudomonadati; phylum Myxococcota; class Myxococcia; species Deltaproteobacteria bacterium. The sequence continues at coordinate 6,446 of JAADHJ010000010.1, read as the reverse complement.
GATTGCCATTTCCGCCGCCGAAAGCTGCAGGTTCTTCCTTGATGTCGAACCGCGGGTGGCCATGCTCTCCTTTTCGACCCATGGGAGCGCCGGCCATCCAAGGGTGGATAAGGTCCGCGAGGCAACCCGCCTGGTTGCGGAGAGGGAACCCGGCCTTATCGTTGATGGAGAAGTGCAGCTCGATGCCGCCATAGTCCCCGTGGTTGCCGAACGGAAGATGCCGGGCAGCCCTTTGGCCGGCAGGGCCAATGTTCTTGTTTTCCCGGATCTGGATTCCGGGAATATCGCGTACAAGTTGGTGGAACGTCTTGCCAATACGGTAGCCGTCGGCCCCATCCTTCAGGGCCTGAAGAAGCCTGCAAATGATCTCTCCCGTGGGTGTGGTGTCGACGAAATAATCAATGTCGCGGTCATTACCGCTATTCAGGCCGCACGGAAATTGAAGACTTCTTGTGAAGTCATCAACGCGTCCCCTTAGGGGCGTCCAAATTGAAGATTTGTGAGGAAAGCGAAAATGAATTTTTCGCTTTTCGTGAAGTAAAAAGCCACGGATGGACTTTTTACGACTCTATCTAAAGTGATCAAAAACAAGGGAGTAAAGACAATGGATTTTGCAAAGAGGGTAAAAGGAATAAAACCGTCACCCACCCTTGCCATCACCGCCAAGGCGAAGCAGATGAAGGCGGACGGCCTGGATGTGGTGGGATTCGGCGCGGGTGAGCCTGACTTTGACACTCCGGAAAACATCAAGGCGGCGGCAATTAAAGCGCTCCGGGACGGTTTTACAAAGTACACGCCGGTACCCGGCACCAACGAGGCCCGGGACGCCATCGTCGACAAGTTGAAACGGGACCAGGGCCTTGATTATGAACGCAACCAGATCATTATCTCATGTGGAGCGAAACACACGCTTTACAATATCGCCCAGGCCCTGTTCCAGGAGGGGGACGAAATAATCATCCCGGCCCCATACTGGGTCTCGTATCCTGCGCAGGTTATCCTCGCGGGGGCCGAACCCGTCATCGTTGAAACCAGGGAGGAGAACGGCTTCACCGTGACCATCGAGGACCTTGAAAGGGCGGCGAACAGCCGCACGAGGGCCCTCGTATTAAACAGCCCTTCCAACCCGACCGGTGCGGTATACACACGCCGACAGTTAGAGGACATAGCCGGGTTCGCCCGGCAAAAGGATATTCTGGTAATATCAGACGAGATTTACGAGAAACTGGTTTACGACGATTTCAAGTTCACCAGTATCGCTCAACTGCCGGGAATGCAGGAGAGGACGGTCCTGGTCAACGGGCTGTCCAAGGCCTACGCCATGACCGGCTGGAGGATAGGGTATGCCGCAGGGCCTGCCGAGTTGGTGGCGGCCATGACCAAGATCCAGAGCCAGAGTACCTCCAACCCCACATCCTTCGCCCTGCCGGCGACCGTAGAAGCGCTCAGTGGTCCTCAGGATTTTGTGGGGATAATGCGGGCGGAATTCGACAAAAGACGTCGGTATATTGTGGATCGGCTCAACGGGATGGATTCGGTAAGCTGTTTTACCCCTCTGGGGGCCTTCTACGCTTTCCCCAACTTTTCCGGCCTGTATGGCCGTTCTTTCAAGGGAAACAGGATACAGAATTCCACAGATATGGCCGATTACCTGCTGGATGAGGCAAAGGTAGCCATCGTTCCCGGAATAGCTTTCGGCGCCGACGATTGTGCCAGGCTGTCATACGCCTCCTCGATGGAGAATATCGCGAAAGGGCTCGACCGCATCGAGGCGGCAATAGCAGTGTTGGAGTAGAATCATGAGAATCGTACGATTTCATCCGCAGGACCTTCCAAGGGAATCCCCCAAATTTTCCCCGGTTGTCTGGGGTGTGGTTGATGGGGATTGGGTTCGGGATCTGAAAGGGGCGCCTTTTGATGGTGTGGAGTTCGGCCATTCCAAACATCTCCTGGCCGACGTCAGGCTATGTCCGCCGGTTAAACCTGGAAAGGTTGTCGCCATCGGCCTGACCTACAGGGAACATATCCGCGAGATGGGCCATGAAATGCCTGAGGAGCCCTTGATCTTTTTCAAGGCCGTCTCCTCGGTTATCGCTGCCGGAGAGCATATCGAACTTCCGATGGAATCGGAGCGGGTGGATTATGAGGGAGAACTGGCCGTGGTGATAGGCAAGCGCTGCCGCCGGGTCTCACTCGATGACGCGGAGGATGTGATCCTTGGCTACACCATCCTGAACGATGTGACGGCAAGGGACCTGCAGAGGAAGGACGGTCAGTTCGCCAGGGCGAAAAGCTTCGATACCTTCTGCCCGTTGGGCCCGTGGATCGAAACGGATCTGGATCCCACCTCGGTCCGGATCACCACGGTGGTCAATTCAGAATTGCGGCAGGATGCCAGCACGGCCTCCATGCTGTTCAGCCCCTTCCAGCTCGTTGCCCACATCAGCGGGGTGATGACACTGGAGCCGGGGGATATCATCGCCACGGGAACACCGTCGGGGGTAGGTCCCCTGAAGGATGGAGATAAGGTGTCGATAGCCGTCGAGGGGATCGGGGTGTTGACCAACCCCGTCCGGAGGGAGGTTACTTGAGCCCGGCCGCCGAAAGAGTGCCGGATTCCGCCCCCCCCCTTGCCATAACCATGGGAGATCCGAGTGGGGTCGGCCCCGAGATTATCGCGTTGGCCATGGAGAATGAGGCCCTCCGGCGCCGCTGTATGGTGATCGGTAATCATAAACGCCTCGCAGTCGGTGCCAGAAAAGCCGGGAGCCCAACGCGCTATCGTCCTATAAGCGACATCGAAAGAGCGGGATCCCTGGAACCCGATGTCCCCCTGCTGGAAGTTGCGGACGTTCCCACCGGATTGCCGTTCGGCCGGCTGAATCCGGCCGCGGGCGAAGCTGCCTATCAATGCCTCATCCACTCCATTGACCTGGCGATTGAAGGGAAGGTTTCCGGTATTGTAACCACCCCGCTCAACAAGGAATCTCTTCACCAGGCCGGGCATCCCTATCCCGGGCATACCGAGATTCTGGCCGAGCGTACCGGGGCCCGGGACTATGTGATGATGCTTGCCGCCGGAAGCATGCGGGCCCTTCATGTCACCACCCACATTCCCGTATCCCAGATTTCCCGGAACATTTCCCTGGAGCGGGTCCTCAGGGTCACGCATCTGGGCAACGACGCTTTGATAAAGATGGGTATCGCCAGACCCAGGCTGGCGGTGGCAGGCCTTAACCCCCATGCGGGCGAGGGGGGCATTTTCGGCGACGAGGAAACCAATATTCTGATCCCCGCGGTCAGGACGGCCGCAGAGGAGGGGCTCGATATTGTTGGACCGATCCCTCCCGACGTGGTTTTCCTCAGGATGCACCGTGGACATTATGACGCCGTGATAACCATGTACCATGACCAGGGGCACATCCCGTTAAAGCTGCTGGGCTTCGAATCGGGTGTGAACGTAACCCTCGGGCTTCCCATCATCAGAACATCCGTGGACCATGGTACGGCTTTCGATATTGCGGGAAAAGGGCTCGCCGACCCCAGCAGCCTCATCGAGGCCATCAGGCTTGCGGCCAGACTCACGGGTCGAGATATCACATGAGGGAACCTGCCCTACACAGGTTCTTTTTACTGTCCCTGACGGTTTTGATGTTTACGGCTTTTCTTCAGCCTGCGGCGTCGGCGGACGAAATCGTCGTTGGTATTCCTCTTGGCCTTTCGGGTCCCCATGAGGTCATCGGCAGGATGGCGCGGGATGCATATCTTCTTGGAATGGAGGATGTCAACTCCCACGGCGGTATCAACGGCGTGGATCTCAGATTGGATATCCGGGACACCATGGGTCGTGTGGGCATGGCCCGAGGCATCGTTCGGCACTTCATCAAAGACAAGCAGTACCCTGTTGTTATGGGCGGCCTCGGTTCCATTGTAACACGGGAGATCGCCTCCAGGTGCGAGACACAGGGCGTTCCCTACCTTGCCGTCAGCGGCGCTGACGATTCCATCACCCGGCGGGGATATCGCTACGTCTTCAGGTTGAATCCAACTTTTTCAATGTATGCCGACGGCATTACCGGCTTTTTACGGGGTGCGGTACAGCCGGGGAGGATAGCGGTTGTCGGGGAGCGGACTGCCTACAGCGCCGGTATTTCGGATTCCCTGGTTTCCGCCGGGAAGGATGCGGGCTGGATAATCGGTCGGTTTGAATACGATGTCGGGGGCGGGATCCCGCTTGACTACATTGGCCGGATTGAGGTGTTTGACCCTGACGTGGTCGTCATATTTACCTACCCCAAAGAGGCGACGTTCATCATGGAGGCCGTTAAAGAGAAAATGCCGGGGATCAAGGCATTCATAGATGGGCTGCCGTCCCCATCGGGCCCGGGCCTTTTCAGGGTCGGCGCCGGCCCATGGGACGGTCTCTTTACTTTAACCATCTGGTCGCCCCGCCTGCAGTTTCCCGGAGCGGAATCCTTCTTCCAAAAATACCTCACCAGGTTCGGTGTCGAGCCGGACTATCACGCGGCGGAGGCCTACGCCGCTGTCCAGGTGTTGGCCGCGGCCTTATCTGCGGCCGGGACCCTCTCCCCGGAGGAGGTGAGGGATGCTTTCGCCCGGATCCGGCTCACCACCATATTCGGTCCGGTTTTCTTCCAATCCATTGACGGATACCAGAACCAGAACATACTGCCCACCTTTATGGGGCAGTGGCTCGATGGCAGGGACGAAATCGTATGGCCGCCTGAAAATAAAACGGCCGATTTTATCTTGGGGTCTTCTTTCCCATCACAGTCCAATACCCTTTAGGATATCGGGGGAAAACATGTCCCCAGGCATCCCATACGGAAAAGGGGAAATTATCCTTCCCTCCCGGTGCCCTGCGCCCTTTTCGGTAATCGAGCCCGGGCCGTTCCCTGCCCGTCACGGTTCCGGCCTTATTGATGAGGCGCTCGACAACCCCCTTGGATCACCCCCCATGGAAAGGTTCTTTCGCAGAGGGCAGCGGGTGGTGTGCGTCATACCGGACATCACCCGGAGGTCCGGGGTGCGCACCTGGCTGCCCCTGGTCCTTGAAAGACTGCTTGACGCCGGGGTCGGCAGCCGGGATATCAGCGTCGTTGTCTCCCTCGGGATTCACCGGAAGATGTCGGATGGGGAGCTGAAGGACCACGTGGGTGCGTGGGTCTGGCGGCGCTTTTCCGTAAAAAACCATGATTGCGACGACCCCTCAGGCCTCATCGACCTGGGAAGGACACCGGGAGGCATCCCCCTGCGGCTGAACCGAAAGGTTGTGGAGGCCGACACCCTGCTTCTGACGGGCTCCGTAACCTACCACTACTTCGCCGGTTACGGCGGCGGACGAAAGGCCATTCTCCCCGGGGTCGCCTCGAGGGAAACGTGCGAGGCCAACCACCGTATGGTCGTTTCCTGGAGAAGGGGGAACCTGCATGGAGACCTTTGTCCGGGGAAGCTCGAAGGCAACCCGGTGCATAGCGACATGTTGTCGGCCTGTTCAATGGTACCGCCCATCTTTTCCCTGAACGTGGTCACGGACCCGTCCAACAGGATCATCGCGGCGGCCGCGGGTGGCGTTGAGGCGGCTCACATCGAGGCCTGCAGACGGCACGATGTCTTTTATCGCCGCCGCATCGATTCCAGGGCCGATCTGGTGATCGCGGGTGTCGGCGGGTGGCCGAAGGATATCAATTTCGTTCAGGCCCACAAGGGGCTCTATTCGGCTCACAGGGCCGTGAAGGAAGGAGGCGTTCTCGTTCTGGCCGCCGCCTGCCCTGAAGGAGGGGGGCACCCTGACTTTTTCTCGTGGTTCCGACGGTGTTCAACCGATGAGCAGTGGCTCGACACCCTGGACCGGGAGTACCAGATCAACGGACAGACCGCCTATTCCACCTGGAAATGCGCATCGGCCAACATGACGATTCTCATAAGCAGCCTTCCCCGGGAAAGGGTAATCGAGATGGGAATGGTTCCCGCGGGAGGGCTTGACGAGGCCATGAAGATAGTGGAGGACCATTTCAGGGGAGTTCAGGGTGGTATCCCGCGGCCCCTGATCATCCCCGACGCTTCGGACATCCTGGTCGAATGCGCACATTTATAGGGTCGTAAAAGGCGTCCAATGTCCAACAGGATAAAGCAGTCCAGGGTCCAGGGTCCAGAGGGAAAAACAGGTCCAATGTCCAACGGGGTAAAGAACGTCCAATGTCCAACGTGATAAAATAGCTGGTCCCCAGACCTTGGTTATTTCACCACCCGCTCGTCACGCCGATGGCGTGACTCGCTGGAGGCACGGAGGTCACGGAGAAAACCTTAAAACTTGGTTCATCCGGTTAATGCATACCTTATATTATTATTTTGCTGTCATTGCGAGGAGCATCGAGGGAGACGAGAGTGACGCGGCAATCCCGGGCGGAGCTGAAAAGACCGTC
>JAADHJ010000009.1 GCA_013151915.1 Deltaproteobacteria bacterium | reverse complement strand
CTCTCTCATCATATTATTTATTTGCATTACAGTTCTCCCATCCTTGGGGGACGTAGTTAAGTTGTTAAGTTGTTAGGTTACTGGAGAAACAACTTAACAACTTAACTACGTCCCCCAAGGGCAAGATCGTCCCTGTGGATAACTTCTGTGCCTGGGCAAGCCCCCAGGATCGGCTCGATCTCCTGGCTGTGCCTTCCCATGATCTTTCGAATCTGACCCGAGGAAAAGCAGGTGACGCCCCGGGCAATCTCCTCCCCGTTCCGGTCCACACACCGGACAAGGGAGCCCTGTTCGAAACTCCCGTGCACCTCCAGTATCCCGGCGGGAAGGAGACTTTTTTTGTCCTCAACGAGAGCCTTTACGGCCCCATCGTCCAGGACCAGAGTTCCGCCGATCCCGCCGACGAAGGCGATCCAATGCTTTCTCGACGCCAGCTTCTCCGAAGCCGGGAGAAAGAGCGTCCCTTCAGGGGCACCTTCAAGTATCCGGGTGAGAATGCCGCTGGACCGGCCATCCGCGATGACCGTGGGAATCCCCATCCGGGCGGTCCTCTTGGCAGCCAGCACCTTGGATGACATCCCGCCGGACCCGGCCTCACCAGGACCGCCCGCCATCCGGAAAACAGTGTCGTTCACCTGGTCCACAACCTCAATAAGATGGCCATCACCCAACTTCGGGTCGCGGTCGTACAGGCCGGCGATATCCGTCAGAATCACCAGGAGATCGGCATCGGTAAGGTTTACCACCATAGAGGAGAGAAAATCATTGTCACCGTACTGGATCTCATCAACAGCGACTGTGTCGTTCTCATTGATAATGGGGATTATTCCCAATCTAAGGGATGTCTCCAGGGTATTCCGTGCGTTAACAAAGCGCCGGCGATTTTCCAGGTCGTCCCTTGTGAGAAGCATCTGCCCCACCGTAATTCGGTGGCGGGAAAAGGCGGTCTCGTAGGCGTTCATGAGCAGCCCCTGACCCACTGCGGCCAATGCCTGCTTTACCTTAAGGACTCTGGGCGATTCCCTTCTTCCCAGTTGATGCATTCCCATAAGGATAGCCCCGGAACTGACGATGATAAAACGATACTTCTTTGCTGCCAGATCAGTGATTTCATCGGCCAGAGAGCCGATGAGCCGTTGATCCACCCCACCGCCGGGACCGGCCAGAACCATGCTGCCAAGCTTGACAACAATCCTTCGGCGATCCCGGAGAATATTTTCTCTCTGCGAGTTCATTAAACCTGCTTCTCCCTGGCCTTTTCTGCAAATTCCACGAGCTCGCCCAGAAGCGGTTTCAACCCCTCCCCCGTGGCGGCAGACACCATGTGGACTTTCAAACCTGTTTCCTCAGAAAATTTCCTGGCGGTCTCCTGCCTGGACATGTCATCAAGGAGATCCACCTTGGCGAATGCCACAATAAAGCTTTTTCGTCCCAATTCCTCCCCATAGGCCTCAAGTTCCCGTCGAACAGTCCGGTACGCCTCCACCGGGTCTCCATCGGTGTGGGCCATTCCTATCAGGTGGAGAAGCACCGATGTCCTTTCCACATGTCTTAGAAACCGGTGCCCCAGTCCGATGCCTTCATGAGCCCCCTCAATAAGACCCGGGACGTCCGCCACAACGAACCCCCTGTGGTCCTCCATCCTTACAACGCCAAGGTTCGGAACAAGTGTGGTGAATGGATAATCAGCGACCTTGGGTCTGGCCGCGGAAATTGTGGAAATAAGGGTGGATTTCCCCGCATTCGGAAGGCCGACAATCCCCACATCAGCGATGAGCTTCAACTCGAGTACGAGGTCTCTGACCTGACCGGGCCTCCCCTCCTCCGCAAACCTGGGGGCTCTCGTCGTCGGTGTGGCAAACCGGGCGTTTCCCCTGCCTCCCCTGCCGCCTCTGGCGACAGTATACTCCCCTTCCGTCAGGTCCACCACCATTTGGCCGGTTATGGCATCGGTCACCAGTGTTCCCGGCGGGAGATCCAGGACAAGAGTCTTGCCATCCTTTCCCGTCATCCGGGATCCCATACCGTGCCCCCCGTTGGGGGCGTTATATTCTCTTTTATAACGGTAATCGATGAGGGTTGAAAGGTGAGAATCGACGCGGAAAACAACATCCCCGCCTCGGCCCCCATCACCACCATTGGGACCTCCGCGGGGAACATACTTCTCCCGTCTAAAGCTGACGCAACCGTTTCCTCCAGCCCCGGACTCCACACGTATCTTTACGCGATCGATGAATCTCATCGCACAGGGGAGGATATTTCTGGATTATTCAGCAGTATAGACGCTGACCTGCTTGCGGGATTTGTCCTTGCGCTCGAACTTGACTATACCGTCGACCTTCGCAAACAGGGTGTAGTCTTTTCCGAGCCCCACATTGACGCCTGGATGGAATTTCGTTCCACACTGTCGGACCAGGATGTTGCCGGCACGAACCATTTCACCGGCGAAGCGTTTCACACCTCTGCGCTGGGACCTGCTGTCCCTTCCGTTATTGGAACTTCCACCCGCTTTCTTGTGAGCCATACCCTAACCTCTTTTCCTACTGCCCGTTCGATAGGGCCATAAAAAGTCCATTCGTGACTTTTTACGAAGTCATCAAATTTCGATTTTCTCAATGCGGACGCCGGTGTAATCCTGTCTGTGGCCCTGCTTACGACGATAGTTTTTGCGCCGCTTCATTTTAAAAACGATGATCTTCCTGTGGCGATCCTGCTCAACAATTTTGGCCCTGACCTTCGCTCCATCCACGAGGGGTGTACCAACCTTAAGATCGCTTCCCTCACCAACCATAAGAATTCTGTCAAACGATACCTCGGATCCGACATCGGCGGCAAGTTTCTCTATCCGGACGACATCACCCTCGTTGACGCGATACTGTTTACCGCCCGTTTCGATAACGGCATACATAACTTCCAGCCTCCACTTTGACAAGGTCGTAAAAATCCACCCATGGCTTTTTACTTAATTGAATACTACGGCCTTACGCCCGCAGGATTACGACAGCACGTAAAACACGATGCAGGAACAGGATTTGTTATCAAAACCGGCCTCTCTTGTCAACAAGCGGAAGGGCCACTCCAGGTTCCACGTTCCAGATTCCGGGTCTGCCGGTTCAACATTCCGCGTCTAATGCCGGATCATGCTACAGTCCCATGATCTGATACTGTTCCTGGTGCACGTTATAGTCCGTCTTGACCACGATCTTTTTCTTTATCTGCTTCTCCAGTCCTTCGAGAAATTCTCCCTCCTCTCCATACAGCAGGTCCGCGACTTTGGGATGAACCACGATGATGATCCTTTTACCTTCGAGGACTGCGGCCTCCCGGTGAACCTGGCGGAAAATCTCATATACAATGGTTCGCAGGGACTTAACGGTCCCTTTTCCCTCGCAGTATGGACACGGCTCGGACAAAATAGATGATAGATTATCCCTGGTTCTTTTTCTGGTCATCTCAACCAGGCCCAGTTCAGAGATCTGAAGGATGGTGGTCTTGTTCCTGTCCTTCTTCAGGGATTCCTCCATAGCCGTGAAGACTTTCTTGCGATTGAAGTACTTTTCCATATCGATGAAATCGATGATGATCAAACCGCCTATGTTGCGCAGCCGAAGCTGGTATACGATCTCATAAAGGGCCTCCATATTGGTCTTGACGATAGTCTCTTCGAGATTTCTCTTCCCCACGAAGCGGCCGGTGTTCACGTCAATGGCGGTCAGAGCCTCGGTCTGATCAATGATGATATACCCTCCGGATTTCAACCAGATCTTCTTTCCAAGAGCCCTGTTGATCTCCATTTCAACGCCGAAGTACTCGAAAATGGGCTCATTCCCCTCGAAGAGCTGGACGGTCGATTTTAAATTCGGCATGAACTTCTTGGTAAAATCCAGGATTTTTTTGTATTCATCCTTGGAATCAACATATACGGCGGCGATCTCGAATCCATAGATATCACGGAGGACCCGGAATGAAAGATCCAGGTCGGCGTAAAGCAGGCTGGGCGCTCTTGACCTTCCCTTCTTTTTCCTGATGGTGTCCCAAAGGCGGACGAGGAAATCCATATCCTTCTTGATTTCAACCTCGGATGCGCCCTCTGCGGCGGTTCGGACGATAAACCCCACCCCCTTGGGCTGAAGGATTGTGACAATCTCGCGAAGACGGGTGCGCTCCTCGGGATCCCGTATGCGTCGTGATACACCTATCTTGGACAAGGTCGGCATCAGAACCAGAAGCCGGCCGGGTAATGTGATATAGGCGGTAACGCGGGCGCCCTTGGTTCCGATAGGTTCCTTGGTCACCTGGACAAGGATACCCTGCCCCTCCTTGAGAAGGTCCTCAATGGCGTGCCCGGAGGCGGTAATCACCCGGACACCATCGGGACCATCAAGATCCTCTTCCCCTACCATTTCGGAATATTCGCTCATGTCGAGGACAATATCGGAAGCATGCAGGAAGGCCGCCCGCTCATGGCCGATTTCAACAAAGGCCGCCTGCATTCCAGGCAAGACACGGATCACCTTTCCCTTGTAGATGTTGCCGCTGATACCCCTGTCTTTGGCTCTGTCCAAAAAGATCTCCTGGACATGCCGATTCTCCAGGATGGCGACCCTTGTCTCAAACTCGTTGGAGTTGATAACGATTTCTAATCCCATTGACGAAGCCCTCGGTCCCCTGATCCTTCCAAATCATGTCTGATCGGAAACAACGGGTTTTCTATGGCATGCGGGATTTTACTGTGGACGGGAGAGGGTGCAGCCGGGCAAACCCGGCAAGAGGTTCCTGATGGACCTGGCCAAGTCCATCAGGCGGTTCAGGCACGAAGTGCTTGAACCGTAATGGGGGTGAAACCGGTTTTGATTCGGCGACGGAAATGACGGGGGTGTCCAACCGACGCCGGAAAAACGACAACGGATTCCGGCTCCAAAAAAACTGCGGAAACTGCTTTTTGCGAATATGCCACTATTAACCCCTAACCCCAAAAAAACCAAACATCCTGCTACAAACTCTCGCCTGTCTCAGCAAAAGACCCCCATGCCAGACAGATTCCATATCTTTAATATGCGCACGCGCGCATTTCTTTAAAAAATGATCGTTACTCAAACACCATTTTAAAGATTAACAGTTAAAATGTGATACGTCCAAGGAAAACTGAAAAATCCGGCTGTTGCCGCCGAACCCATAATGGCTTAGTCCCAGATTCGAGCAAGCCCCGGCCTCCCCCCAGACTTGTCTTCCACCACCAAAAGGCGCAGCCAGGTCCTGAAAATCCGGACACCGTCAATCAGGACGTTTTTTCCCATCAGTGCGCGGAGAACCTCGCCGGGTCGAATACTGCCGCTGGTTTTCTGCATGGCAAGGGTAAAACAGACGGTATCATCTCCCGATGCCTCCATGGCCTGGAGGTAATTTTTCAGGTTCAGGGTTTTAATCTTTTCCCTGCCCTCGCGCACCACCGGAACATCGCCGCTTTTCGAGAGTGCCTCAATGCGGTTGTACAGATCATCAACCGGCTCAGGGAACTCGGCTCGATATCCCATGGATGAAACCCGGCCCGTCAGGGGTTGTCCATCCAGAGGGGTTTTCCATGCCAGTAGAATCTTCAGTCCTGTCGGCAAAAACCGATTCATGGCATCCCGGAGTCGCTGCGGGTCCCAGCTCTCCTGAAGTTCGAAATCCGCCCATTCTCTTTCTCCCTCCACCCCCACCGGCAGGGCGAGGGCAAAGGTTATTTTGGGCTTCGGGTGATATCCACCCGAAAAGGCCAGTGGAACATTCGCCCGTCTGGCGGTTCGCTCGAATACATGCATCGTCTCCAGGTGCCCGAGAAAGCGCATATCTCCAACCTTTTGGAAGATAAACCTGACTCTCCGATGGGGTCTCTCCGGTTCCATGACATACACATCCGGCTGCGGAGACCCATCCACCTTACTTGAATTTCTCAAGGCCGGGATATTTTTCTTCTGTTCCGGTGTGCAGACCCCGCATGCCATGCATCCTGCCCCTCTGCAGTCATCCGAAACCTCACCCGCAAGTCCCAGATGATACTCTTTCAACAGGTACTGTCTTGATACTCCGGAGAACAGGTGATCCCACGGGAAGGGTTCATCCTCGGCACGCTCTCTTTCCGCGTACCAGCGGGGGTCTGGACCCACCTCCTCAAAAGCCGCCATCCAGGTATTCCAGGAAAAGTGCTCATCCCACCCATCGAGAAGAGCTCCCTTCCGCCAGGCGCTCTCCACCACCCGGGACAGGCGCCGGTCACCCCGTGCCAATACGGCTTCGAGGAGTGCCTGATCGGTCCTTCCCCAACGAACCCGAATCTTCCCGCCCTTAAGGTTTTTTCGAAGATGATCGAGCTTCTCCTTCAGGACGTGCTCAGGGTCCTGGGCGGCCCACTGGAACGGGGTGTGGGGTTTGGGAACGAAGGGGGAGAGGTTCACCGTTACCTGCCCCCTTCCCGGCCTCATGGCTCCTATCGCCTTTGCCAGGTTTACGATACCGTCGAGGTCCTCGGCACACTCGGTGGGAAGCCCGATCATGAAATAGAGTTTCACGGAATCCCAACCCCGTTCGAACACCCACTTCGCCGTTCTGAGGATCTCAGCGTCAGAAAAATCCTTGTTTACGACTTTCCTGAGCCGCCGGGTCCCAGCCTCGGGCGCGATGGTAAAACCGGTCCTCCTGACCCTCTGAATCTGCCTTGCCACCTCAGGCGTCAGACCCCCGATCCTCATAGACGGAAGAGAGATGGATATACGATCCTCCCCGTAGGTATCCATGAGGTCTTTTAACAGCGGGTCCAGAGGACCATAATCGCCAATGCTCAGGGACGTCAGAGCCAGTTCCTCGTACCCGGTGGATTCCAGTCCCCTTGCGGCCATTTCCAGGACTGTTCGACGGGATCGTTCCCTCACCGGGCGATAGACCATGCCTGCGTGACAGAAACGGCATCCCCGCGTGCATCCCCTGCTGACCTCGATGTTCAAACGATCGTGGACCGGCTGCACGTACGGTACAGGGAAAGAGTGGGGAGGTATAACAATATCCAGGTTCGGACACATCGCCCTGATGACTTTCCGAGTACTCCCCCGTGGGATAATCCTGTCGATTTTTCCATTATCCGCATAGTTAACGCCAAAATCGGATGGATCGTAAATCCCCGGATGCTCTTTCACCACCGCGATCATCTGTTTCCGGGAACCTCCCTGCTCTGCAATTTCCCTGAGGTTTTGAAGCACAAGCGGCCAGACCTCTTCACCATCCCCCAAAAGGAAGAGATCGAAGAACTCAGCAATGGGCTCAGGATTGAAGGCGCACGGCCCTCCCCCGATAATCAGCGGATCGCTCCCGGATCTTTGCGAAGCCCTGATGGGGATGTGGCCCGCCTCCAGGATGGCAAGAATATTGGTGTAGGTCAGCTCGGACTGAAGAGTGATGCCGATGACGTGGCACTCGGAAAGGGGGGTACGGCTCTCCAGAGAGAAAAGGGGAATTCCCCGCTCCTTCAGGATAGCCAGCATGTCAAGCTGGGGAAGGAAGACCCTCTCTACCTGCACACCTTCCACCGTGTTGCCGAGACCGTAGAGGATCTGGGTACCCAGATGGGACATCCCCACCTCGTAAAGATCAGGAAAAGCCAGAACAGCTCTTAACCATACCTCTTCCTTCGACTTGTGAACGCTATTGATCTCCTGACCGAGGTAACGTGGCGGCTTTTCAACGTGCGGGAGGAGATCATCGATCATGACAGTAGTCATAATTCCACTATCCCGAATATCCTTTCATCCTTTCAAGGGACCGTACGGTCTCGTCGCGACTGTGGTTCTCCAGGACCGTCAGGGGCTCCGTCCCTCTCTTTGAAAGGTCGGTAAAAAGAGCGGAGAAGTCGAAGATCCCCTCTCCCACAGGCAGATGGGTGTCCTCATCTCCATGATTATCGTGGAGGTGGAGCTCCCATAGAGAATCTCCCAGGGCAGTCAACCATTCCTGAAGAGGAATCGCGGAAAAAAGCAGGAAATGCCCCGAATCAAAGCAGAGCCCCAGGGAACCTTCAAAATGGACCCGGAGCTGCAGCATAGGACCGGGGTCCACATCGAAAACGTTTTCCAGAACGATCCTCGTACCGATACGGGCGCCCCAATCCAGGACACCGGACCATGTCGCCAGGCTTCTTTCAAGCCAGACCCCGGGCTTCCGACCGTATCGCCATTTATCGTAACCCGGGTGGAAGACTATATGCCGCGGCCGGACGATTTCGGCAAGATCGCGAACCTGATTAAAACGCAATCGGGTCACTTCCAGGACCCGCGGGTCGAGACCGGCAGGTGAAAGGTCCATGAAGGGAGCGTGAAAAGAGACATCGAGGCCCCGTTCCCTCCATTTTATGAGGTGATCCAGGTCCTCCCCCGCAAGGCTTTCAAGTCTATCCGCCGGCAGGTAAACCTCAGGCAGAAGGCCATGTTCATCGAGAAAGGCGAGGTCACTTTCGATGTTAAGGAGAGAGGCCCGGGCAAAATATGGGCTATGCACGATAACACCGTCCGCCCAATGGGCTCATCGCATCTTTTGAGAGATCGCCTCCAACCTCTCCAGTTCAGGTCCATATCCCAGGAGGACCAGTGTGTCTCCGGCCTTGATTTCGGTTCCAGAGGAAGGATTGAACGTCATGCTCCCGGTGCCGCTTTTTATTGCCACCACAATCAGGTTCATGTCCTTCCTCAGGCCCGCATCCACCACGTTGACTCCGTCCAGCCTGGAACCGGGGGGAACGTGGATTTCATCCAGGCGAAGCCCCCCCATCTCCTGATTATCCACAATACTCTCCAGAAAATCGAGCACCGTTGGCCTAAGAACGGCCTGGGCGATTCTGAACCCACCCAGGTCATAAGGAGCAACCACTTTATTCGCCCCCGCCCGGATGAGTTTTTGCACCGATTCATCACTTGCCGCACGGCTGACGATGTTGAGTTTGGGATTTAACCCGCGGGCAGTAAGGGTTATAAAGACATTTTCCGCATCGTTGGTGACAACGGTAACAATACCTTTCGCCTTTTCGATACCGGCGTCCAAAAGAACGTCGTCCACGGTCGCATCTCCCCGGATAAACAGATAGCCGAGGCGTTCCAGATCATCTGCTGAATCCTCAACGTTATCCACCACGACGAAAGGATAACCCTTTTCGTTCAGTTCCTGACAGATAACACGGCCCATTCTGCCGAAACCGCATATAATGTAGTGGCCCCGGAGCTTTCCGATCGTTTTCACCATTTTCCTCCTGAATACGATACTGAACCTGTTCTCCAGCATTACCCGACCGGCGGTCCTGACCGTAAACGCGACGACGCCGACACCTGTGGCAATCAGAATCATCGCGAAGATCTTGCCACCTGAGGAGAGAGGATAGACCTCTCTGAAACCCACGGTGGACAGGGTCAGGACAGTCATGTACAGGGAGTCGAGGAAGCCCCACCCCTCAATTTTCATGAAGCCAAACACGCCGCCGCTCACTATCAGAACGATAAAAGCCGCAGCAATTTTCAGGTTCCCCTTGAGATCCCTCGAGGATATTCTACCTGATGGGAGACCCGCTCTCGCTTTAACCTTACGCTCCCTTGTTCTCACGCGGCCTTCGGCAGGTTTACTTCGTTTGGGCAGGACAGGCCTTACATTTCGGGTCGGGTTTTTCCAGACCGCAGCTCGTGGGTTGGCTGGGGGATGGGCCGGGCGATGAGCCGTAATCGGTTTTATACCACCCACTGCCCTTCAGGATAAAATTTGAAGCGCTGATAAGACGGTGGGCCTTGCCCCCGCATTCCGGACATGCACTTAAAGGATCATCGGTAATCCTCTGGTCAATTTCGAACTCTCGCTCGCAACTGTCGCAATGGTACTCGTAAGTGGGCATTTATTCTACTCCTCTTTCCTTTTCGTTGTTACGATTTGCATGTTATTAACGACTTCCGTATGAAATCTATGCCCGATTCAGCCATCTGTCAACGCCGTAATCCAGAACGGTGTGCTTTCTTCAAACCCTCAGCCACATCCTCCGGCACACGCATGTCGCCGTTTCCAACACCGATATCGGTGTGCTTCAACCCTCCGGGACCATGGTAATCGGTGCCTCCCGTCAGGAGCAGACCATACTTTTCGGCAAGGGATCGGTAGAAGGCGACATCCTGGGCGGAGTGGCTGTAATAATAGGCCTCGAGACCTGCAAGGCCTGAATGCTTCAGCTCGCCCACAAACCCTGAAAGAGCGTCATTGTCCAGGTTCAGATACTGGGGATGGGCCAGGACGGGTATCCCCCCGGCCCTGAGGATGAGCGCAATGGCATCCTTTGGAGTCATTCGCTCCTTATCCGCGTATGCGGGAGCGCCTTTTGCCAGTAAACGATCAAAAGCCTCATTCCGGTTACCGACGTATCCTCTGCTGACAAGGGCATCCGCGATGTGGGGACGCCCCACGCTCTGCCCCCCTGCAAACCTCAGAACATCCTTTAACTGAAGCGGGTACCCGAGGGACACCAGCTTCTCCAGGATAATCCGGTTCCGATGATCCCTCCCCTCCCTCAGAAAACCGAGGTTCCTTTCCAGAGTGGAATCACCCGAATTCATGTAGTATCCGAGGATGTGTAGAGTTCCGGGTTCAAATGCGGCGCTTATCTCTATTCCCGGGATAAAATCGAGTCCCACACACCCGGCCTCATCTTCCGCCTCATTAAGGCCGGACAGGGTATCGTGGTCCGTCAGCGCAAGGACTTTGATGCCGCGTTTAACCGCATACCTGACCAGTTCGGCCGGTTTCAAGGTACCGTCCGAGGCGGTACTGTGTGTGTGCAGATCGATCATTTCCAGGCCTCCTCGACACAAAGGGGTTAACCGTACAATTCGGAACGAGGAAAGTCAAATTCTTCCCCCCGATCATTCCCTAAACAACCTGACCCGCTTTGTGCTATTTTATCCACCATGCAGCGAATGTTCGGACAATATATGCTTCTGGAGCTCATCGGGTCAGGGGGAATGGCGGAAGTATACAGAGCCAGGATGAGGGGTCAGCCATATTTCGCGCGGGGAGAAAACCCAAAACATTTCACCCGCGAGGTGGCCGTAAAACTGATACTTCCCCACCTCTCCCGGGAGGATTCTTTCAGGGAACTTTTCTCCAGGGAGGCTCACATGGCTTCCCTTCTTGACCATCCCAACATTATCGGCATCCAGGATTACGGGACTCTGGATGGAACAGATTTTATCGTTATGGAATATATCCGGGGCATGGATCTAAGGAGACTGCTCAAATCCATGCCGGAAGGAAAACTGCTCAGCGTGGGGGAGGCCGTTCACATTCTGTACAGGATATCCAGGGGATTGGAGTATGCCCACGGCATGGGGGGGCCGGAATCCCCGGGCGGTATTATTCACCGGGACCTGAGTCCACACAATATCCTCATCTCAACCGAGGGGGAGGTCAAGATAGCCGATTTCGGTATTGCCAGGGCCGTCCTGTCGGACGTTACGTGGACTACCGCTTTCAAGGGGAAAGTATCCTACATGTCACCGGAGCAGGTGGAAGGCAACCCCTTGAACCACCGATCCGACATCTTCTCCCTGGGGATAATCGTCTACCAGGTCCTTACGGGACGCCATCCTTTCACGAGAGGCTCTGACGGGGCTACGTTAAGGGCCATCCAGGAAGGCGAATATCCACCCATTCCCTCTACCGCCGACATTCCAGCCGGTATACTGAGGCTCATTGAATCATGCCTTGCGGTGAATCCGTTATCCAGACCGACCTCCGCGGAAGCTGTCGCCGGAGAACTGGAACCGCTGCAAGACCCCCAATCAGAGAGAATTCTGGGACAGAGGGTTCAATCCCACAGAGGGACCCCGAGGAAGATCCCGGTAATTGCACCGACTGCGGCAACCATCACAAGGCCAAAACGCTACGGGGTTCCAATCACCATTGCGGCGCTCCTGTCCATCGCAGCAACATGGCTTTTCCTTTCACCCGCGGGCATTAAAAAACCGGCGGCATCCACCCCCTACACATATCCCGCAGCATCAAGCCCCCCGGATGCGGACGCCGCGACCCCATCCGATTCTCTTTCGAAACAAAAACCCGACTACATCACGATCGCAACCTCACCGCCGGGAGCCAGGATCATCGTAAATGGAGATGATGCCGGAAATTCTCCCGTCAGGGTTTCCCTGGATCAAAACAGGGGACCATTGATAATCTCGGCCGACCTTTATGGCTACCGAAAATCCACTTTCAACCTTGACCGAGGGGAAGGCAATCAGACCCGGACCCTGCGTTTAACTCCCCTCCCCACAGGTGAAGTCAGGATCGGGGCCATCCCGTGGGCACAGGTATTCTTCAGGGGACATCTCAAGGGATACACACCGATCGTCCTTGGGAACCTGCCTGTGGGAAAGAGGGGCTTTGTGTTGAAAAACGGTCAGCTGGGGATAACCAGGGAGATCACTGTGGAGGTGAGGGAGGGAAAGACCAATACCGTGAATGTGGATCTTGCGACCAATTGACGCTGATGACTTCGCAAAAAGTCCATCAAGCAGGGTGTGCACGGAGCGTGCATCATGGATTATTTATGAGGCGATAAGCAGATGGTAGAGATGTCTGGAATCAGCTTAACCTACCAGACCGAATCCGGCCCCCATCCGGCTCTGGTCGGCATTGATCTCACAGTCCGGCGTGGGCAGTCGTGTGTCATCATCGGTCCCACCGGCTGCGGCAAAACATCTCTTCTGCATATTCTCGCGGGTCTGGTTGTTCCCACGCAGGGGCAGGCTTCCATTAATGGGGAGCTTGTCAGAAAACCGAGGAGAGAAACGAGCCTCATCCTCCAGCAACATGGACTATTTCCCTGGAAAAACGCCATTTCCAACGTTACCATCGGTCTGGCGATGAGGGGAGTTCCAAAAATTCAACAGCGCAATCGAGCTCGGAAACTCATGGAAAAACTGGGGATCTGGGACGTCAAGGACAGCTTCCCGGGACAACTGTCGGGGGGCCAGCAGCAGAGGGTGGCCATTGCCAGGGCCGTAACAACCGATCCGGACCTGCTCCTCATGGACGAGCCGTTCTCGTCTCTGGACGCCATGACCAGGGAATCCCTTCAGAATCTCCTGCTGAGGATCTGGAACGAGCGGCTCTTCACCTATATCCTTGTAACCCACAGCATCGAGGAGGCTGTTTTCCTCGGAAGGAAGGTGGTCGTCCTGTCCCCACGGCCCGGCAGTGTGGCCCACACGCTGGAGAACCCGGGTGTTGGCGGAAAATCGTTCCGCCTGTCCGGGGAGTTCCGGCGCAAATGTCTTCAGGTTCGTAGGATGGTGGAGGAAGCCCTGTGAAAAAACAGCCGTTTTCCGCCATCTCCTATATTATCTCAGTCTTCCTGCTTCTCATCCTTTGGCAGGCCGGGGCAATGTTCCTCAGGACCGATGCCCTTCCAGGGCCGGTGCCGGTGTTCATTGCTTTCGCCAAAGCAATGGATGGGGCGCTTATGGGCCACTTTCTGGTTTCGGCCCTGCGGGTTCTTCTGAGCCTCATCTTTGCGCTGGTCGCAGCCGTTCCATTAGGAATTTATATGGGCCGTTCCCGTCGGGCGGATGCGCTTCTTTCTCCCATTGTCTATCTGACCTACCCCGTTCCCAAAATAGCTTTCCTGCCTCTTGTCATTATCCTGCTTGGACTGGGAAATACCTCCAAGATTTTTCTTATCGCCCTAATCCTCTTCTTCCAGATTCTGGTCACCACCAGGGACGCGGCCAGGGAAATTCCCAAGGCATTCATCCTTTCCATGCGCTCCCTTGGCGCCACCCGCCGGCAGAAGGCGGTCCACCTTGTACTCCCCGCGGTTCTGCCCAAGATCCTGACATCCCTGAGAATTGGTATCGGAACCGCCATCGCCGTCCTGTTCTTCGTGGAATCTTTCGCCACCAACAGCGGCCTTGGCTACTTCATTCTTGACGCCTGGAGCCGGCTGGATTACCGGGAGATGTATGCGGGTATCGTCGGGATGGGACTTTTAGGTGTAATTCTGTATGCAGCGGTTGAGATGCTGGACAATTCCTTATGCAGGTGGACCAGGTTATAGGGCTTTCAGCCACGGGGGTTCCAGAGTCCAGAGTCCAGAGTCCAGAGTCGAAAGTCCAGTGGGAAAAGCGGACACGGAGACGGGGGGGGCAAATGGACTCTGGACTTTCTTTCTCGCGTTGTACCCCACCGAATGAACAAAAAAAGTGGCCCGAACATCCCTTGTACCCCCGGAGGGGACGCAAAAGATACACGGACCACAGAAAAACCCAGGGTTATTGAACCCCGGCCGTTAAATATTACTCAGACTTCGGTGCACCGATGGGCAGATTAATGCCGGCTTCCGCATAGACAATATGGGCCATCAGGTACAGGGCCAGAGATGCACAAATAATCAGGTCCCAAGCAGCGAGGGTACCTAACGTCTTGTTTCCGGCCAGCTCTTTGAAGTCCAGGCCGACGAAGCCCAGGAACAGGGTCAGGAAGATCAGGTTAAGTACGAGATGGTGCTTGATTGACGCTATCCATAGAATACCGGTGAAGATGGTGAACATCACCAGGAAAACGCCCAGACCCCTTGCGTCCAGCTTCAGCGTCGGGTATTTGGCAATGATATCAGGACTGGTGCCAAAGATAACGAAAAAGCAGAGCGCAATCCAGAATGCGCCGTATCCCGAGAAGGCACAGAATCCAAAGTTGTTGCCTGTGCCAAACTCCAGGAACCCGGCGACCAGCTGAGCGGTCCCTCCATACAGGAGGCCGATCCAGAGGACAGGGCCGATGCCTACCCAGCCCAGATTGTGGAACTGAAGGATCATGGTGGTCAACCCGAATCCACCTAACCCGATAACTGCAGGATTACCCTTTGTCATTCCTTTCTCCTTTCGAAAATAGTGGTCCAATAAAGTATTACTTCCTCCAGAAACAGGAAACTTTCATACCAGATTTCCGGGAACCACCTCCTCTCCCATGGGATTGTGGACTGAACCCTAACTCTTATGAATAAGGCGACAAAACACCCGCCCGAAATTTTCCAACTAAAACGGCGTTTACTTAACAAAGACCCCGATCCATGCCTTTTGGGCTTTAAAGGAGGGATCACAAGCAACTCAAATGTAAACTGTGAAATGTGGAGGTTGGTTATTTTTAAAACATTGTTTTTATTTTGTCAAAGAAAAAATATGTTCATCACCGACGCTTGAAAGGCTCCGTTCGTCATTATCGGCACGGAAAATCGCCCCACCTCCGACGATCCACAACCAGTAGACCGTCCGGATTCTCCATGCCCTACTGGAAGTGTGATAAAAATGCCGATTCTAAAAACGACCCTGTATTTTAAGTTGATAATGAGCCATCGACCGGTCATTATTGCTTGCAGGGATTAGGTTGAGCATACGGATGAGGGGTTCCACGCAAAACCGCAAAAGGGCAAAAAAATGAAGATGGGAAAAGTCGCAGGGGTCTTCCTGGCAATTTTTCTTGTGATCCTGCCTCCGATCATCCCGGCCCGGGCAAGCGCTGTGACCTCCAGGGATATCCTGGAGAGGGTCGACGACCTGTGGCGGGGCAAGTCCAGTTATGCTGAGATGTCCATGAATGTGGTCACCGTCCACTGGAAGAGATCGCTGAAAATCAAGGCATGGTCCCTGGGCAAGGACTACTCCCTCCTAACCATCACATATCCGCCCAAGGAAAAGGGGATTGCCACCCTGAGGGCTGGAAAGGAGATCTGGAACTACCTCCCCCGCGTCAACAGGGTCATAAAGGTGCCCACCTCAATGATGATGGCCGGGTGGATGGGGAGTCACTTTACCAACGACGATCTCGTCAAGGAGAGCAGGATGTCCGATGATTACGACTCCAGAATCACCTTCAAGGGGGAACGGGAGGAGGTGCCCGTCTATGAAATCACCCTGATCCCGAAACCGGACGCCCCTGTAGTATGGGGGAAGATCCTGGTCACCGTTCGCCAGGATGAACTGATCCCGGTGACATCGCTGTATTACGATGAGGACGGAAACCTGGCCCGGACCATGACCTTTTCCGACGTGATGCGGCTTGGGGGAAGGAATCTCCCGGCAACCATGGCACTGACTCCCGCCGACAAACCGGGAGAGAGAACGGTTATCCACTACAGCGTTCTGAAGTTCGGACTTGGACTGAAGAAAAATTTCTTCTCTATCCGCAACCTGTCCCGCAGGGACCTGTCCCAATGACCATCCTGAGAATCGCCTGGCGGAACCTCTGGAGAAATCCACGGCGCACGGGGATCACTATCTTCTCCATGTCATTCGGCCTGACCATGATGATTGTCACGTATGCACTCATGGATGGGATGTACGGCCAGATGGTTCAGTTCGCCACCATTCTGGGTACGGGCCATATCCAGATTCACAAACCGGGGTATCTCGATGACCGTTCCCTTTACGAAACCATCGACGATCCCGCGAAGGTCCTGAGGGTTGTGGACGCCGCCGGCGAAGGACACGCGGCTCCCAGGACCTATGCCACCGCTCTTGTCAGTTCGGGCCCCCAGTCCGCCGGAGGCTATATATGGGGGATCGACCCGTTAAGGGAACGGCAGGTAACGGATTTTCAACATCACCTGGCAAGCGGGGCCTTTCTGTCTGAAGGGGAAAAGGGAAAGGTCGTTCTGGGTCACAATCTTGCCAGAACCCTCTCCGTCGGTCCGGGGGACGAGGTCGTCCTTCTGGCCCAGGCCGCCGACGGATCCCTCGGCAACGCTGTCTTCAGGATTTCCGGGGTCCTTCAGAGCATCGGGGAAACCTTCGACCGCACGGGAGTTCTCATGGAGAGTGACGACATGGATGAACTCATGGCTCTCCACGGAAGGATACACGAGGTGGCTGTGCGCCTCACCAGGCCCGACAGACTTACCGAAGCGTTGACGCGTTACAAAACACTCATGGCGCCCATGGGCCTCGAGGTAAAGAGCTGGCGGGAGCTTCTCCCGGAACTTTCGGAAGTTCTTAAATTGAGCTCCACCAGTACCACAATTGTACTTTTCATCATCTTCGCCGTGGCATCCCTGGGCATCGTCAACACCCAGCTCATGTCTCTCTTTGAAAGAACAAGGGAGATCGGGGTCATGCGGGCTCTGGGTCTGGGGCCGATACCTGTCGCGGTCATCGTCTTTCTGGAAACCATTTTCATGGCCCTCATCTCCGCCATCGCTGGTGGGGCCGGCGGCGCCCTCTGGTCCTGGTACCTCGAAGTCCACGGTTGGGATATCAGCAATCTGGGGGGCTCTTTCGCCTATGCGGGCGTGACTTTCGATCCCCATCTCCGTGCCAGTCTAACACCCCCTGCGGTTATTCAATCCATTGAGATAATGCTGGTAGTCTGCGTGCTGGCAACACTGTTTCCTCTATTCAAGGCAACCCGTATCACCCCAGCCAGCGCTGTTGGAAGGGGCCATTAATGGATGACTTCGCAAGAAATCATCCACGCGTCCACTTAGGGGCGCGCAAATCAAAGATTTGTGAGGAAAGTGAAAATGACACTTTTCGCTTTCCATGGAATAAAAAGCCATGAATGGACTTTTTACGGCCCTGTCAATGGTTATCGGCCTGGCTACAAGGAATCTTCGCCGCTACCTTCGAAGAACCCTGATTACAACGGTGGGAATCGCGCTGGGAACCGCGCTTTCACTCTTTTCCATGGGCCTTGGCGACGGCGGACACAATCAGATGATCGAAAATGGTGTGCGTATCGGACAAGGGCACCTGACGGTACAGCCCAAAGGCTACCTGCAATCTCCCTCCCCCTCTCTTTTTATTCGGAACCCCGGCCCGATCCTCTCCGTCCTGAGATCCAGTCAGGGGGTCAGGGGGATTTTTCCCAGAATCCGGGGGGAGGGAATCCTGGCCACGGCCGCCGGCTCCGAGGGAATCCGGTTCCAGGGGATAGATCCGGCCATGAAGGCAGACGGAGGAATATTCAGAAGAAGCATGAAGGAAGGCTCCTTCCTCGACGGCACCGGTCAACGTAACCTTGTAATAGGGGAAAAGCTTGCCAAACGCCTTAATCTGAAGGTTGGGAAAAAGGCGGTTCTCACCACCCAGGATTCCCGCGGCGAGATAACCAGCGTCCTGCTGAGGGTGAAGGGTATCTTTCAGACCGGGTCCTCGTCCATCGATGGGGCGATTTGCCTGCTCCCCCTGGGGATACTCCAGGACACTATGGGCATGGGCAAGGGGGTAACGTCCCTGGCCATTTACCTGTTCAACCCATATCAACAGGACACCGTGTTAAGAGAGTTGAATCGAATGCTCCCCGACGGACCTGATGTCATCCTCCCATGGCAGAAGCTCCAACCCCAGATGAGAGATTTTGTCATGATCGACAACGTGTTCGGCTACCTGACCTATGGCATCGTACTTTTCATCGTCTCCATCGGGGTGCTGAACACCGTGCTCATGTCCGTAATGGAGCGAAAAGGGGAGATCGGAATCCTTGCGGCGTTGGGTATGCGGAGTGGCGCGATCCTTCGGATGATTCTTCTGGAGACGGCCTTTCTCAGCATGATCGGGATAGGGGCTGGACTCGTCCTCGGACTTGGGGTCAACTGGTACTTCTCGGTCCACGGTCTTGACCTCAGGTCCTTTTCCTCACAGAGCTGGAACCTTGCCGGGACAGTTGTGGATCCCATCATGTACTCCCAGCTCCGGCCGCACCGGGTGATCCAACTCTGCCTGGCGGTTCTCGTCCTCACATTGACCATGGGGATATACCCGGCCTGGAAGGCCTCACGCATAGAGCCGGTGGAGGCGATGGAAAAACCATGAGGAGCCACGGATGTCCATCATAAAGACGGAAAACCTGACCCGCACCTACCAACAGGGAAGCCTCGAGGTTCACGCTATCAAGAACGTCACCCTTGACATCGGGAGGGGGGAATTCGCCGTGATCGCCGGACCCTCCGGATCGGGCAAGACGACTCTTCTAAACCTCGTCGGGGCCCTGGATCGGCCGACCTCCGGAAAAATCTGGCTGGACGGCCGGGAGTACAGCAGCCTTTCCAGAACGGAGAGGTCGAGACTCAGACGGGACCACATCGGATTCATCTTCCAGTTCTACAACCTGATCCCTGTCCTGACAGCCTACGAGAACGCCGAATTCGTCCTCCTCCTCCAGGGGGTGCCCGAAAAACTCCGAAGGGAAAAGGTGATGGAGCTCCTGTCGAAGGTGGGTCTGGAGGGGCTCGAGAAGAGAAAACCCCACGAGCTGTCCGGCGGACAGCAGCAGAGGGTCGCCATCGCGCGGGCACTGGCCTCCGATCCTGATCTTGTCCTGGCTGATGAACCCACAGCCAACCTCGACAGCCACACGGAACAAGGGCTCATGGACATCATGGAGACTCTCAATGAGGAGCTGGGAACGACTTTTCTTTTCTCATCCCACGATCCCGAGGTTATCATGCGGGCACACAGGTTTATTGGTTTGAAGGATGGTGAGGTGGTGAAGGATACCCTTGAGGGGGCGTAGTTTCTACCTGGCCATGGCCTTGATATCATGTCTGGCCTCACCGGCTTTGGCCTGGACGGGGTTTGAACTGGACGGGGCGGGGAACTGGGCGACAGCCGCATATCTCCCCACGGAGGGTTCCGACGGCTTCGCCCGGTGGGAGGTATCCGGACGCCTCATGGTCCAGGAAACAGCCGGTGACCTCTTCATGGAGGTCCATGCCCTTGCCGGTCTGACCGGATGGTCAAACTCGAGCGGGCGACCCGTTTCTTCGTCAACATCCCTGTTCCGCTCACTCGACATGGAGACCAGCGGCACTCTTCGCAACAATGCCATGGCCTTTGCCGAGGTTGACCGCCTGCTTGTCAGCCTGGATCGTCAAAAGTTTCGTCTCACCCTGGGCCGCCAGGCAGTAACATGGGGAAACGCCTTTTACTTCAACATCGAAGATCTCTTCGGAGCCTTTTCCCTCGCAGACATTTCAAGGCTCCACAAACCCGGCATGGACGCGGCCCTTTTGACCCTTCCCCTGGGAAGTTTCTCTGAGTTGACCATAGTAGGTGTTCCCCGGGGCGACGCATCCGGCAGCGGAGCCGGCTATCTTCTTTTCCCCGCCGGCAGCGGCACCTTAACCCTGGTTGGGGGATCAATTGCCGGGGACCTCGAGGCCGGGGGAGGATACACCTTTGACATTTCGGGCACAAAACTCTACGCACAGGTTCTCTATACGGATTCAGACGGGAAAAATGCATTCGGACAGGCCACCGCGGGGGCGGAGAGACAGCTTGGAACATCAATCCATTTCATCGGGGAACTGCATTATAACGGCTGGGGTTCCACTGACACAGAGGCATACTCGACCCTGAGAATCTCGGACCGCTTCGTCGACGGCCGGAACCTGACCGTTGGAAAATGGAACGCGGCTCTTGATTTATCATACCAATTGACGCCCCTTTTCACCGGTCATTCGGTGGCATTCGTCAACCTGACCGATCCGAGCATGTTGCTGAGGCTGTACGGATTGTACTCCCTGTCGGACTTCTCTCAGTTCATTGCCGGAATAAATTACGGGTTCGGTGATTCGCCGGAGGGGTCGGTGCTCAATAGCGAGTACGGCGGTGTGCCCTTGACTGTCAACCTGGAACTGGTGATTGATTTCTAGGTAAATTTATTTCACCCAAGGGATTCGGTGGAAGGTAAAATAACCGGGTAAATCCGACGGATGCGCTCCTCCGGTTGCGAACCTGTTTTTTCCTGCTACACTTAAATATTAGGAGAACGTTTTGGGTGAGCGCAACCGGGCTTTTGCGGCCGTGCTTCCCAAGCGGATGGGGAGCGTTGCCCGCAGCAGGTGGATTCCATGGGCATGGATTCTTGAGTGTCACTCCGCCTCCTCCATGGGACCCCTTTTCGCTCTCTTCGAAGCCTACCGTTTCATCGACTCCAAGGTTGACTTGAAACGGCTTTCCTCTTTGGCTGGGTTCCCCGGCCCGACAAACTGTCGAAGGTGCGGTTCCTGCTGCGCGGAACTTAACCCCGGTCCTTTTGAGGCCCACGAATATAACTTCTGGACCAGGTATGACTCCCTGACCCGTTATTTCGTTCAACCGGCCGGAAATGAACAGCGAAACCATCAACGTTACGAGGGATGGTATTATGAGGGTGTCCGCCTCAGGATGTGCCCCATGTTTTTTTCCAACGGATCGAAATCCAGCGTTTTCTGCTCCATCTATCACTGCGGTTCCGGTTACCGGCCGGAGGCCTGCGAACGGTTTCGTCCCAACTACCCTCACTGCGAGATCTCGCAAAGACCACTGGTATTCTAAGAGTCCAGAGTCCAATGTCCAGAGTCCAGAGTCCAGTGTCCAGTGTCCAGTGTCCAGAGAGGGAAAAAGCGGACGCGGGGAACAAAAAGATGGGATCGCTTTGCGGGACAAACGCGATGACGCCAATGTTTCATTGCGAGGAGCATCGAGGGAGACGAAAGTGACGCGGCAATCCCGGGCGGAGCTGAAAGGAAACGTGGAACCTTAAACTTGGAACGTTGAACGTGAGGAGGTAAAGCTCCGGGTGAAACCCGGGCAGGTGCAGTGTTCAACGCATGACAAAAGGGAGTGACCATGGAAACGAGAAAGTTAGGCAACCAGGGGCTGACAGTGTCGGCCATGGGCCTCGGGTGCATGGGGATGTCCGAGTTCTACGGCCCGAGCGAGGATGCCGAATCCGTCGCCACCATCCGGCGCGCCCTTGACTTCGGCATTACGTTTCTGGACACCGCCGACATGTACGGTATGGGCCACAACGAGGGGCTGGTGGGCCGCGCGGTGGCAGGTGCGCGGGATCGTTTCGTCATCGCTACAAAGTTCGGCCTCCTCCGGGGGGAGGACAAAAGCTTCCGGGGCGTCAGCGGGAAACCGGAATATGTCCGTGCGGCATGTGAGGACAGCCTGAGGCGGTTGGGGATGGATTATATCGACATTTACTACCAGCATCGGGTAGATCCGGAAGTTCCCATCGAGGACACGGTCGGGGCCATGTCACGTCTCGTGGAGGAGGGCAAGGTCAGGTTCCTGGGGCTGAGCGAGGCGGGGCCTGAAACCCTCCGCCGGGCGAACGCCGTTCACCCCATCTCGGCCCTGCAGACCGAGTATTCCCTCTGGTCGCGTGACCCTGAAGAAAGAATCCTCCCCACCTGCCGGGAACTGGGGATCGGTTTCGTCCCATACAGCCCCCTGGGGCGTGCCTTCCTGGCAGGAAAATTTACCAGCCAGGAGGATTTCGGCAAAGAAGGGGACGTGCGCCTCGCGCGCTTTCCCCGGTTCCGGGAAAAGGAAAACTTCCAACGGAACCTTGAACTTCTCCGCGGGCTCCGGGACCTTGCATCCGAAAAGGGGTTTTCCCCCGCCCAGGTGGCGCTGGCCTGGGTTATGGCGCAGGGAAAGGACATAGCCCCCATACCGGGTACCCGGCGCCGGACCCATCTGGAGGAGAACGTCAAGGCGCCGGCCGTTTCCCTTTCCCAAGGTGATCTGGCCGCCCTTAACGAGGCCTTTCCACCCGGCGCCGCCGCAGGCACGCGTTACGACGAACGGGGGATGGGTATGGTGGAGGAGGGACAGCCCTCTTTGGAATGATCGAAAGGACAGGCTGCATTATCGATTGCCCGTTACTGAAAAACAGTGATTGGATCCGTGAATAATTTTGAATTCGGGATGAGTACCTTATTCCCATCGGAATCAAGCTCCGTGTATCGCAGGTCGATAGAAATAACAATGCCCTCGTAACCCGATATCTTTATACGGTTTCCTCTCTCGAATGGTCGATATAGCAATATGAGGACGCCGGAGAGAAGATTGGAAATAGTATCTTTCAGAGCGAAGCCGAGTGCAAATCCCGTCAACCCCAGACCGGCCACTAGTGCGGATACATTAACACCTAACGTTCCGAGCGCAGTCACAAAGCCAAAGATTGTCAGTGTAATATTGCTTGTACGGGCAAGTAGCGAAGTGAGATTTTTATCAAATTTCAATCGCTCAGCGGCATTGGTGATTATTCTTTTTATTATTTTCGCAAGGACAAAGAAAACGACGAAAATCAGTACAACTCCGATAACTCTCGGCGCCCAAAGAGTCGCTTCGTCAAGTAAATATTGTACCAGCTTTTCCACAGTCTGCTAACCTCCTGTCGTCCTTTTCAAAGAAATAGCTAACGTCAGGTTTGATAGGATCGTAAAAAGTCCTTCAATGGGCGCGTTGATGACTTCTTGCGAAGTCATCAGGTTTAGCCGTTTCTTTCTCAGACGCCTTGTTATGCATGAATCACCTCTCGCAGCATACGCGCCAGTTCCTTGTCCTCGTGGTCGATGTGCCTGACGATCTCCTGCGCTCTCGGAGTAAGCCTGCGGTAACCCCAGTGTGATCTCCGCTTGGTCTCGTCCCAACCTTCACGCTGGAAATAAAGCGGCAGGTTGACATCGAAATAGGAAATGCTGTCTGCCTCTTTGAGCAGATCGGAGCCAGAATCGCCACCCACCTCATGGAACTCAACCAGCCGACAGGCCTCCTCCGCAATATTTCGTTCCACACCGCAAGCGGTCAGAATCGGGCGCAGTATTTCAGCGCTGTTTCGGGCATGGGCTGCTTTGAAGGCGTCGTAATTGTCGAAGTCTGTTCGTTTTATCTTGATTCTCTCGATTGCCCGATCGATGTCATGGGCCAGTGCCGCCAGCTGTAAGGTTTCGCCGGCATCCGGTTCCAGCCGCAAAAGCCACTCCAAGGTGTTTTCGGCGTGACACGGATCTTCAGGCACCTGTGAGGCTGCGATGATCAGTCGGATTTTCTGTTTCGCACATTCGATGTCAGTCAACACACGCAACCCTGACACGGCGCATGGTCTCAACATTCATCACAACGGCAATAACCACAAGCACCGGGAGTACCATATTCGTCGCTGCCCCGAGAAAGATGAGAAACACACGTACATCCCGCCCCATCCGCAACCCGATTCCACCCCCGGTTTTGATGCGCTCGCGCATCAGGTTGTCGTATTTATCGGCTGTGTAGCTCAGCATGAACGAGCCGATAATGGCCATGAAACCGGTGAAGAGAACCCAGCCGTTCGCTTCCCTTGCCAGCAGGTGCCAAGTCAAGCCGAACAGCAGGAAGGCGTCGGCATAGCGGTCCAGCACTGCATCGAACCAGCCGCCGAGGTCGCTGCTTTGGTACTTAAGTCTGGCCACTTCGCCGTCGCAACCATCGATGATGGATGCGAACTGTGCCAGAACACCACCGATGAGCAAGGAGATATATCCACCCATCACGAACAACCCTGCGGCCACCAGGGAACACAGAAACGAGAACAGGGAAATCTGATTGGGCGTAATATCAAATTTCACCAAATGACGGGAAAACATCACGGAAAGGGGGCGGTTCAAGTAGCGTGATACCGGCCCGTCGGTCGGCTTGTCCCGAAGACGGTCCAGCAGGACCCTCTCCGCCCTTTTGAAAGCCGCAGGGTCGTCCACATCAATCCAGAAACCATTTGAAGAGATCGCTTTGGCGCGGCTGTCTTTAGCCAGAATACGTATCGCCCCGGACAGTGTCGTATCGCCGTCTTTTTTTCTATTTTGCTCCAGTGCCTCAAAGATGGTGGAAGAGCAGAGAAAAATACCGGTATCGAAGCCGTTGAAATCGGTCATCCCTTTGCCGATATCACAGATCTTCCCATTTTCTACTCTAACGCGAGTCACATCATCCATGTCGATGAGGGGATTGTGAAGATCGCTATCCACTACGAGCGCTATTTCTCCACCGGGCAGGGAATGGGTCGTCAAGGCGCGGACAAGCTCAGGATCAAAGAGATGATCCGCCATGAGCAGCAGAAACGGCTCCTGCAGAACGTCCCGTGCTTTGAGCACTGAAAGTCCGTTTTCTTTCTCCCAATCTTCATTCACCAGGGGCGTGATCCGGATTGCAAGACGTTTCGCCAACCGTTCCAGAAAATCACGGACCAGGTCGCCCTGCCAGCCGATGACAACGTAAAATTCGTCCGCACCGGCTTCCATGGCGGAGCGGATCACACGTTCGATAAGGGGGATACCCAGAATGGGGATAAGGGGCTTGCTGTCACCTTTCTGCCTCAGTCGGCTGCCATTGCCCGCCGCGATAATTAGACACTTTATCCCCATCACATCAGTCGTTATTGATAAAATGCTCTATCATCCGGAACGCTTCATCGTCGGTGAACTGCTGCAGTGGATGTTTGCAGAAATAGGCCGATGGCGCTTTCAGTATGCCTCCCTGCCCACGGCTCAAGGCCAGTTTGGCGCACCGGATGGAATCGATCGCCACCCCGGCCGAGTTGGGTGAATCCTCCACAGACAAACGCAGCTCGATATTCATGGGCACATCACCAAACAGCTTGCCCTCCATGCGGATGAAACAGACCTTGTTGTCGTTCTGCCAGGGCACGTAATCACTGGGACCGACATGGATGTTGTCATCCTCCATACGTCGGGCGGCTACTGCCTGCACCGCCTCGGTCTTGGACACTTTCTTGGAAGCCAGGCGGTTGCGGTCGAGCATGTTGAGAAAGTCGGTGTTGCCGCCGGTATTGAGCTGGTAGGTACGCTCCAGTTTGACACCACGCTTTGCGAACAGATCAGCCAGCACACGGTGGGTAATGGTCGCACCCAGCTGGGACTTGACGTCGTCACCGATAATGGGAAGGCCCGCCTTTTCAAAACGCCTCGCCCAGGGTCCTTTAGAATCGCTGGCGATAAAAACCGGAATATTGTTGACGAGGGCCAGGCCGGCCTTCAACGCACAGCCCGCATAAAACCCGGTCGCCTCCTCGGAACCGACCGGGAGGTAGTTCAAGAGAATTTCAGCGCCGGAGTTTTTCAGTATCCTGACGATTTCCTCTTCGGCCGGCTCCAGCTCGTCTGCCAGCACAAAAGTGCGCTTTTCATTGTAATTATTCATATGTTCCGCAAACCCATCCAGGACTTTCCCCATTTGAACGGCAACTCCGGATTTGGGGATGTCGGGGCAGAAAACCGTCGTACAGTTGGGCGCGGAAAAAATGGCCTCGTGCACATCAATGCCGACTTTGCGCTTGTCGACATCGAAGGCCGCAACGACCTCGATATCACCGGGTTTGTATCCGCCAATTTCCCAATGCATCAGGCCAACGGCATTTTGCGGGGACTTTCCCCGATAGTAGTGGATGCCCTGTATCAGGGAACTGGCGCAGTTTCCAACTCCAACAACAGCGATTTTTATATTTCCCATAGTTTTATTTGTCTCCCCTATATTCCCTCGATAAATGCGTTTTTTTAGAGAAAATCCCTTTACTTTCCTTGAGAGGCGGCGCCGCCCGGCCTTTGGCTTGTCACCCAGTCGTCGATCTCCTTTCGGTTGAAACGCCATTGAGCCCCAATTTTGGAGGCGGGAATCTTACCTTCCTGGGCCATCCGATAGAGCTTGGTCCGGCTAAGTTTCAAGTACTCGGTCAACTCATCAAGAGTGAGCCATTTGTCAGTCTCCACGATCACCTCCCAATTGCGATTAAGCAACGCTCTGCTGTGGGATGCCAATAGATGACAATAGATACCAATAAATGATAATAATACAGGACAGACTAAGAGTCAAGCCGGCATTTTGTGTCGGTCCTATATGAATGAATGTGCCCGCATCATCCTCGAGCGAATCGCTGGTCGCACTCTTTAAGAGCTTACCGTTTCCTGAACGAAAAGCGGAGTTTAAGGCAAAGGTCGCCCTGACCAAAACCGGTGCCGGAGCACTTTGGCACGGACGAGTATTATCTGGCCTGTGTCAGGTATATCTACCGGAATCACCTGAGGGGCGACGACCATCTTGTCGCTCTTTGGGACAACGAAAAGGACAGGTTATGCGGCCGGGACGGATAAGAACAGCTTACGGTCTATCCCGACCGATGCTTATATAAGGACGGCCAAGAGGATTGTTAATCGACAAAGATTCCCTTCTTCAAAATACCATGCATGCCCCAATTTCCATTGACCACCTGGGTAACCCCAAAGTCTGCAGCGAGGGACATCAACGTTATCGACTCATCTTCAGTGAGCCCTTTCGTCTTCATCATGAACTGACGCATCTTGTTCACGGCGTCTTTGAACGCGAGGTCCAGCGAGGATTTCTGGAATATCTCGGATTGAGCATCCTTTCCGAGAGCAGCAAGGTAATCGGGATAAGTGAAACCCTGGACTATGTATTCATCCGGGGTTTCGATCAATGGATAATCCAGATGCTGGAGAGTAGTCCCCCGCATGGAAGCCTGGGGATGCAGAATCACTTGAATGAGAGCCGTTATGGACATTTCTATGGCAGTGCCCGCCAATTCGGAGTCCCCTTGCGTAGCGTGGGAGTCGCCCATTGACAACAATGCGTCCTTCACCGCCACGGGAAGATACACCTTTGTCCCCTCGACAAGTCTGCACTGATCCATATTCCCACCTACGTAACTTGGCGGAATAGAATTGACCAGACCGTCTTCATTCGGCGCTACGCCCAAAGTACCGGGATGCATCTTCAACGGCACGTGCACATTCTCGTGGACAGGCTTGATTTCCTGAATCGTGCTGGGATCCCTCACTACGCCCGGATAATCCATGGTCTTATGCACAACCCCGAATGGATCGGTTGATGGAGTCCATCGATAGCTGTAGACGGCTCTGGCGGTGGGGATATTCATGCTGGTATCCACTTCATAAATCGTAATCACCTCTCGTGGCCTGGGCGACTCTATCTGGTTATTATACAGATATCCCCACCAGGCTGCCGCGTTGCACCCGTATGTCTTCCCGGGGTACTTCGGGTTTGTGCCGGGTCGCGGCCGCAGCTTCAGCAGACGGACTTCAAGTATGTCGCCCGGCCTGGCCCCGGATACCGCGATCGGACCTGTAAGGATGTGGACACCCAGTCCTTCACCATGACCGATCTGGGCATCCATAGAACCCGAACCACGACGCTCGACGTTTTTCTCATGCTTGGTCCAGTGAAAAATACTTTCGATGCCGGCATCCCCTTTGATCATTCGGTCGTAGTCATCTCCCGCGTGATGGGATATGGTTTCCACGGTGATGAAGTCACCTGACTGCACGGTCACTGCCGGGGGAAGATCCCTGCTCCAATAACCCCAATGCACTGTATCCTTGTTCGCCGCCAAATGATAATGCGCCGGTGAAGAGGGGTTTTTCTTTCCGGAAGCCTGAGCCGGGCCTGTGGTCGAAGGAACGGTTTTGCTCATGACACGCCTCCCTACTTAAAATAAACAGCAATTGCCCCCTCCTTAGGGGCCTTATCACGGCCAAGTATATAAGGCCTTCTTGAAATGTCAAACAAAAGAGGCCAGGCGCGAAGGAACCTGGATGTATTACAACCTCATTGAACCGAGACACCGCCTGGATCAGTG
This sequence comes from Deltaproteobacteria bacterium, assembly GCA_013151915.1. Taxonomy (NCBI): domain Bacteria; kingdom Pseudomonadati; phylum Myxococcota; class Myxococcia; species Deltaproteobacteria bacterium. The sequence continues at coordinate 36,571 of JAADHJ010000009.1, read as the reverse complement.
TCTCCAGGAATGCTTTCGAGACTGCCCGGCGGATCACAAGACGGTGAAAACCGACACGAAGCGCCTTGAGAAGGCAACCTGCGAGAGATGAAGAACTTCGACTACGTGGTTACAGTCTGCGGCCAAGCGCACGAGACCTGTCCGTACTTTCCCGGCAAGGCGAAGGTCGTCCACGTCGGCTTCGACGACCCGCCCAAGCTAGCACAGGACGTGAAGACCGAAGAAGAGGCGCTCGTACACTACCGGTGCGTGCGGGATGAGATTCGGGCGTTTGTGGAGACGTTACCCAATGAACTTTTAAATGGAGACTGACAAAAATGGTAATCGCCTGCTTCTTGCCAGTTGCCATGCGCTTCTGATATTTTACGGATCTACCTTCACCACCGGCTGACGTCATACCGCCACTCGCCGGTGACACTGACGGGGGATTCCATGAGCGCAAGGCGCAAGACCATCCCTGTGACGGTGGACAAGAGCCACCTTATCGCCATTGGGGAGCAGCTCTATTCCAGAAGCATCGAACTCATCAGGGAGTTCATCAACAACTCCTACGACGCGGATGCCACGGAGGTTCGGGTATCGGTGGACAAGGACCAGATCGTCGTCTGGGACAACGGCAACGGGATGGACCTCGACGGGCTCATTCAATATTTCAACATCGGCTCGCCTGAAAAACGGATCAGGAAGCACTCTCCACGTTTCGACAGGGAACTCATCGGCCAGTTCGGCATCGGCAAGTTCGCGGCTCTCACCACCGGTGAACGGTTCGAGGTCTCCACCCAGAAGGGCGATTTCGCCGCATCGGTGATCTTCGACAAAAAGTCCTGGGAAGCGAAACCCGGCAAGTGGACCCTGCCCATCAGCGTTCACGAGTCCGACCCCTCCCGGGGGGACGGAACCACTGTCACTATCTCCAAGCTGAAAAAGACTTTCACCGCGGAAGACCTGGAAAGGCTGGTCACCGAAAGCGTCCCCATCCGCGCCCCTCATTTTAAGGTGGTCCTGAATGGGAAGGAAGTCCGTCCCCGGGAGTTTTCGGGCCACCGGATTCCCTTTATGGAGGGGACGGACTTCGGCCTCATCCATGGAGAGATCTACATTCTGCCGGAATCGCGGAGTTCCGCCCGGGAAATGGGGATTCAGGTGAGGGTCAAGGGGGTCCTCGTGAGGCGGGAGATGTTCGGCATGGAGACCTGGGGAGGCGACGCTGCGCGCGTCAGGGGGGAGATCAACGCCGATTTCCTTACCATCACCAGCGACAGGGGCGGCTTCATCGTCGACTCGCCGGAGTATGCCGTCTTCAGGGAGACGGCCCTCGGGGTCATGGAGGAGGTCCGGCGGGCACTCAGGACCCTGAGCAGCCGGAGGGAGAAGAGCCGTTACAGGAGGGCCCTGAAGGAAGCCCTCATCAGGATCCAGGAGGCCCTGGCGCGGAATCCGGAGATCTCCCCTTTCGGGCCGATTCCTTTCGGGGAAGAGCGTGATGGAACCGGAGAGGCGGCCGTCACAGAAAAAGAGGTAATGGAGACAGGGGAGCCTTCCGTCGAGGAGGTAACGGGCGGCGGGCAAGAGATCGAGGGGAAGGAAAAAGAGCCCGGGGAAAAGAAGCCCACGGTCCGGCGTCTGACCCCCAGGGCCGTTATCCAGAGGATTAAGCTCGGACAGATGGGGATCACCTGCTGCCTGGACCACTTCGGCGCTGATGGCCCCGAGTGCTTCACGGAGAACAACGTGGTCTACATCAACCAGGACCATCCGCTGTACCACCGGGAGATGCGAAAAAGGGACACCCACGTCATGCACATCGCCCGGCTGCTGACCCAGGAGATCGCCATCATTGGGCAGCCCGCAGACCCCAGGCGCGCCTACGATCTCCAGAGCCGCCTTCTCAAGGACGCCTTCCTGAAGGACAGTGAAAACCCGGACGGCAGGAGCAACTCGGGTCTTCCTGGATAGCGGGTTCCATCAAACCGCGTACATAACATCGGTTTCAATGCCGGCGGTCACCTGATATTATCCCGGAACGGATAACCTGACAGACGACCAAGAACATGGCCTCGACATGAACATTTATCCTGGAATCTGTTGAATTTACTTTCCGGTGGTCTGGTTTAGCATTGCCTTCCCTGCAGGGGTCTGGCACTGGTCCTCAATACCGGAAAATCACCAACAAGCGATCTCCTTAAACAGGATATTTCCGGACTAACGTATAAGCAAGCGCCTTAACCAGCTTTCCCATGGCTTCGTAATCCAGCGTCTCGGCCGTATCGGTCTCTTTGTGGTAGTTGTGGTTACGCAGGAAGGCCGTGTCGGTGACCATGAGAGCCGGGATACCAACATCCCAGAAGGAGACGTTGTCGGAAAGGCGGATGAGGCCGCTCAGTACTGTCTGCTCCTCCGGCTCGACTAACTTGAGGGCAGGAATGCCGGCATCTGATTCCTCGAAACTCGAGTGGGTCCACTCGGCCAGATCAGCCGACTGCCGGTCACCCGCAAGGGCGATGAAGTTGCCAACGTCCGGGAAACCCAGGAACTCCAGGCCCTCGGGAATGTCCTGGCTGCCGGGTTGATTGCTGAAATAACCCACCATCTCCAGAACCAAAGCGCCACGAAGCTCAATTTCGGACCCTTTAATACGCTCGGCAAAGATCCGGCTGCCCATCAGCCTGGTGTTAAAACAGGGTGGCTCCTCCGTGGAAAAGGCGACGAAAAGCAGATTGCCACTCCTTCCCGGTGCTTCTTCTACTACCTTTCTGGCCGTCTCGATGAGGACCGCCACCGCGCTGGCGTTGTCGTCGGCACCCGGCGTGCCTCTCACCGTGTCGTAGTGGGCTCCAAGAACCAGGACCGGACCCTCTCCAGTCCAATTCGGCGACCGGGCGACCAGATTGGCCGTTTTCGTCCCGTGAACTTCGTACTTCTGCCTGAGAACGTGAAGCCCGGCGAAATCGAGCTCGCCCTCGATGTAAAGGGCGGCAGCCTCCAGCTTGTCGGGCTCGTAGACACTGCGGCTGCCGATGTCCTGGCTCAGGACCCGCACGTGTTTGAGTAATTGCTCAACGTGGTTCATTTACCAATTCCGGAAACTCATCCAGGGTTCGAACGACAGGGCATGGCCCGTAACCGTGCCATTTCTCAGATCAGCCTGTTTCCAGGACATTTGTCAGTTATCACTTGATTTTACGTAGGTCGCCTTCGCAATGGAGGATTCCATCTTTTCACTCAACACTATGGGACTATTAAATAGTAAGACGCGCGACGTTACAACCGGGAATTGAAACCCAGCCAACGTATTTACAAAACAGTTAACACGTGTTAACCTTGCACTAGATGGTTAACATATGTTAAGCAAATGAGTCTTGATTAGCACTTGTTAACCTTTAACATAGTAGTTAACCTATGTTAACCTGGAGATAGTTGATTAAAGTTTATGGAAGTTTCAACAGTCCTTATAGTTAAGGAGTTGCCGCAATGGTGAAAAGACTTATAGGTACTTCGGAGGCTGCCAAAATTATGGGTATAAGCAGGGTGGCCGTTTTTAAGAAAATAAAAAAAGGAGAAATAGTGGCGTCCAAGGTTGGTCGCAACTACGTCATTGATCGCCGCGATCTTGGAGATATCTACCAGGACATTACTCCTGCAGCCAAAATTAAAATCGACAAGGCTGTTAACAGAACCGTCCAGGAATACGGAGATGTTCTTAAGCGGCTTGGAAAAGAATGAGGCCGATCAAGATAAGCGAGGTCGAGCATATTGCTCACAATCTCGCCCGAAAACATCTTGAGTGGGATGAGCCGATACCGGACTTTGAGACCCGGTACCCTGGTATATTGGAAAGTTGTCTGGGAACTGTATTTCAAACTTTTGGCGGCAAAGACCTTTATCCGACCCTTATCGATAAGGCATCGATGCTTTTCTACCTTATGGTAAAAAACCATCCATTTCTTAACGGTAACAAAAGAATTGCTCTGACAACTCTCGTAGTATTTCTTGTGATGAACAACAAGTGGTTAGATGTTCAAGGTGAATCTTTCTATCAAACATCCATTGAGGTGGCAGAGAGCAATCCGAAATACAGGGAAAGCGTTATAAAGGAAATCAAAAGTTTCATCCGAAGTGGATTGACGAATTTGAACCGTAATTAAGTGTTTCCATGTCCTGGCTGCCTCAGATATTTTTCCCTCCTTGCCCTTCGTTCTTTCCGCTATCTATTCCACGGGAGGCCTCCCGTTCTTCAGTCAGCCACCTCTGCACCGCCAGCATCTTTTTTTATTTCTTTTCTTTGAGCCTGGTGACCAGGAGCATTTACAATGACACTTATTTTTAATTCATCGGTAGAAAAATAATACAAACTGTTTGGATTTGCCCTGTAATGATCTTTTTTCCCTCCGATATCGATATGAATCGGTTTTTCTTCACCTTTTGCGAGTGTAAATCCGGTTAGCTTCAACAAGTATGATTGTTCTTGGGTGGTTTTTAAATCGATTATCCTATAAATTATTTCGAATTTATTAATGCTATCCTTGCCCATATTTTTCAGCAGAATCTCCAGATGATCCGGAGCATCTCTCCGGGCAGAGGGATCATAATTGTTTTCAACAATCATTCGTTTTATGGAAAAGTCATGGATTCCTACCGATTCACCGATACTGATGTCAATGTTTACAGGATTCTTATCGTCTTTATCATTGATGCCATCGCCATCGGTATCAGGATTCAAAGGGTCGGTACCAAGAACCTTCTCTACTTTATCAGGGATACCGTCCTTATCGCTGTCAACGAGCGTCCCGGCGAACATGTTATGGGCTGCGAACAATAAAGTTCCAAGGATTACCATTGCAAAAAACTCTTTCATTTCAATCTCCTTCCAAACAATATGGTCTTTTCACCATTAAAAGACAGTCAGCCAGAAAAACAGTTATGGTTGATAAAATTATCCATAATATGTCCCCAGCTTTATCATGCAGTATCGTAGACAGTGATTTGTCATTATATATTTTTTTAATTCCAAAAATTGCAAAGGAAAAACGTTCATAATGTTTTGTTATCGATAACTGTTCAATGAATCCTCTTCTTGCCTCATACCCGCTGAATTTAGCCAGCACCTGTTTTTCCTGTGCCTTATTCAGGCTCATGCTTTTAAAAAAGCCCCCCGGTACCTGGTTGTCGGGATCCATGGTATCGCCGACCTGCGGAAGAATCAAAACGATGACCAGCCAGGTTATAAAGGAGAAGATTAATGCGTGAGACATGGTTTTTGAACTCAATGAAAAGAAAATTGACAACAGGAAAAACAACAGAATATATATAGTAGAAATCAGACCAAACAAAAGAATTTTAAATAACGCCAACCGATTGAGTGTCACACCTCCAATCAGGTAAATACTCAAAACGGTAATAACACATACGATAGACATCAAAACTACAACATATATGATGTTGCCCAAGATTTTTCCGAAGACAATATCTCTTTTTTTAACAGGTCTTGTCAGAATTAAATCCAGCGCCCTGGTGTTTCTTTCCTTTGATATGCTTATATAACCCAGAAGCATTCCCAGAATCGCTCCCACGATTTCAATATAATCAACCACTCCTCTTAATAGATTAAGCGGATATAATTTCGGCGGCGGTATAGCAGGCCTTTTACCTAACTGTTTCAGCATATCCAATGCTTGCCGATATTCACCCGATTGATTGTTAAAAACCAAAAATGAAACAATCAAGGACGTTACAGTCAGGATTGCCAACATAACGACAATAAATGTGAAAACTTTGTTATGAAGGATATCTTCCCATTCTTTTTCGGCAATAATTATTATACTATTCATAAGTGTCACCTTCGGCGGTGTTTAACCTTTTAGCCGATAAATACGATAATATTAAGGTAAGGGTTGACCAGGCCGATAGTATTATCAGGTTGGCCCACGGAGAATAATGGGAGCGTTTATTTAAAACCGTGTCAGATGATAACCCGAATATGTGTGCTGAAAGTGCCTTGTACTGTTCTGATATCGAAAAAGGATATATGCTGGAATGCATTACCTTCAGTATCGGGGAGTCAAGCATGTTTGTTGAAGGTAGAACAGGATTCAAGGAACCTGTAGGATATAGGGCCGACGCGAATTCAGGCAACGCAAAAGTAATGACAATCCAGAGCAAAAGCGGAAAAAGAATTGCATTTGTACTATTATCGCTGTTCATTCCGAAAAAAAGACCGATATAGGCAAAACCGGCAAGATAAACAAATGAAACTAAATAGAAAACACAGACATTCAGGACTTGATTTGAGCTCATGCCGCGCATTGAATATATTGAAATGATACTGACAATCATAGCTATGAAAAGAGAAACAAATATTATTATTGATGAAGAAAGTACTTTCGCCAGGAAGAAGTCTGTTCTTGAAAACGGTTTTGAAAACAGAATCCTTATTACGCCGGCTTGCCTGTCATTAATTGACGCGACATGCCCCATCGTTATGGCAAGCAACGCGCCTATGAGGACGATATAGATAATCATATTTTTCATCAACGAAAGGGAACTCATTGATGGAAGAGGCAGAGTCGGAACCGGATTGCCGGCTTTTACCAATTCCTGGGAAGCGACATTATAGACCTGTTTTATTGTATGTTGTGCGGACCATTCAATACCTGTTGAAGCCAGCGTCATGACCACGAATATTGACAGTAAGATAATTACGGTATTTTCTCTTAGCAGTAATTTAAGGTCTTTTTTTACCATGCATGTTACTTTAGTCATATTGATTATCCGTTTCCATGGATAAATATATTTGCTCTAAAGAATTTTCATCTTTAAATCGGTTTAATGTGCTCTCCAGGCTGTCCATATATATAAGGTTCCCATGATTGAGCACTCCAATGGTTTTACATGTTTTGGTAACCTCCGAAAGCAGGTGAGTGTTCATAAAAATTGTCATGTTTGTTTCTTTGTTTAAACGAATGCAAATATCTCTTAATTGTTTGATTCCCATGGGATCAAGCCCCGAACTCGGCTCGTCTAAAAAAAGAACTTTCGGTTTATGTAATATGGCTTGGGCAAGACCGATTCTTTGACGCATCCCCTTTGACAGTTTTTTTATTTTATTATGGGCATACGGCACTGCACCCAGAAAATGCAGCGTGTCATAAATAATTTTCCCCGGTTTTTTCAACCCCGAGAGACGCGCAAAAAAATCCAGGTTCTCATATGCAGTTAAAGTTTCATATAGTTGTACGTTTTCAGGGACATAGCCGATACGTTTCTGCACTTCCATTGGTTCTTTAATTATGTCGAATCCATCAATCATGGCATGGCCTTCTGTGGGTTTTAACAGTGTAGTAAGCATATTGACAGTGGTTGTTTTTCCTGCTCCGTTATGGCCCAGGAAACCAAATATATCTCCCTGTATTATTCGAAACGAAATTTTGTTCACTACAATAAAATCACCGTATTTTTTTGTCAGGTCTTTAATTTCGATCGCTGGGGTCGGCATAATCTCCTTTATCCCTCCCTTAAAAACATTATTTTACTGGTTGGGAATGCCCTGAGAACAGTTGCTTATTTCTTCTGGCAAAATCGATGTCCTTTTCATGACTCTACCTTCTGCTGTCGGGTTATTCCGGAACCAATATCGATAAGACAATCGAAACCTTTCTATTGTCTTTTTCAGCACTGTAGATCACCAACATGAAGGAAACATGAACGTGAACACCTTTAATCGAACTTTATCGGATTTTTCGTATCCCGTGTGTCAACGCATTGTGTACAAGGGATACGAGAATGGAAGTGTCATCCTCGACCGGCGTCTCGGGTTCTCCAACATCAAGGAGAGGTTCTCCAGGCTCAACCCGGACTCTACCTTTCAAAATCAGCGGTGTTCAGTCGCGACCCATTCGACGCACTTCACTCTTTGGAGGTTGGAAGTTTCGCTTGCTCAGGATCTGCGGTCATAGCTGACACAAACAAAGACGCCTCCCGGGTGGAAGGCGTCATGTTTGTGTGGTGAGCCGCGAAGGAATCGAACCTTCAACCTACGGATTAAGAGTCCGTTGCTCTGCCAATTGAGCTAGCGGCCCGTGCGTTATTAAGTATCAGCGCCCGTCCAAATTGTAAAGAGTCTACGCCAACAGCAGGATTGTTCCCGGCAGGATTCCCTTCGCTACGCTCAGGGCAGGCTCCAACCTCCGCCAAGGCTACGGCTGGCAGGCACTATTGGACTTACGGCTAGAGGTTCGAATCCCTACGATGGGCGGTGCAAAAAATCAAGTCCTCCCTATTGAGGGGACTTGATTTTTTGCATGGCACGCCCGGCAGGATTCGAACCTGCGACCTGCGGCTTCGAAGGCCGACGCTCTATCCATCTGAGCTACGGGCGCACATTCCAGAAAGCAACCGGGCAAGACGAGCCTGCCCGGGGAAATTATGGGGTGGACGGAGGGACTTGAACCCTCAACCTCTGGAGCCACAGTCCAGCGCTCTAACCAATTGAACTACGCCCACCATGTTTCTAATTGATAGAGTCGTAAAAAGTCCATCCATGGCTTTTTACTCTACGGAAAGCGAAAAGTGTCATTTCCACTTTCCTCGTGGATAACTTCTTGCGAAGTCATCATAATAAAAGAGAAAAAATACCTAACACGAACCACCAGACCTGTCAACTGAACCGCATCCGCAGCTTTCCACCTTCGCTCTTCGAGCTATGGCGAGACAGGCACGATGACAGGCCTTGTGCTTATCCTACCCGTGTCCGTTTTTTCTTTTCCCTGGACTCCATGTCGCGACAAAGCCTGAAGGGCGAAGGCGGATGGACTCTGGACTGATTTACTCCGTTGAACATTGAACTTTGAACGTTGAACGCTCTTTATCCCATTGAATGTTCCCTTAAACCTTTTTGTTCCTCCCGGGTCAATATTCCCAAAGGCGGCACACAGTAATTCAGCGACAGGAGGAAAAAATGAGGACGAAAACCAGATCCATTCTCATCGGCGCCATGATTCTCGCCCTGCCGGCCCTGGGCGCAACCCAGGTCCAGGCCCATCCCAACAGACACATCGTGGGAAAAAGGATAGAGAGACGGGGCGAGGTTCTCCAGCACAGGAGCGATTTAGTTCAGCGAAAGGCTTTAAAGATGGACCGCCGGGCCGACCGTCTCGAAAGACAAGGGGTTAAACTCTACAGAAACGGCCATCCGGATGCAGGAAAGCGATTTTTCATGCGCGGTTTTCGCCTCGACCACAGGGCTGATCGGTTGGAGAGAATGGGCTACCACATGGAGCACCGCGGTGAGCGGATGGAACGGTTCGCCGAAAAGGCAGGTAAAGGACGGGGCCGGGGTAGAAGGTAAAGGTCGGAAAGTTTTCAAAGACTAAGGAACAGGGCTCGGAATCCCCTTGGAAGGGATTCCGGGTTTTTAATGCCGGACCGCCTTGACGGGCACCTGGATCTCCGTGAGAAGATCCTTTTCATGGAACTGCGTGGGGTTGGTAAGGTAAAGCTCCCTGGTTGATTTCTCCGGCACATAGCCGTTATCCTCGGCCCAGGAGAATATCCGGTCGTAGGTTTTTCCCACCTCGTCCAGGGGTCCCCGGTGTTTGGCAAAGGCCACCGTGGCGGCTGGAAGCTTCTTGATTTTTACGCCGCCGCCGCCTTTCAATTCGGCTTCAGGATTTACGGGGATGCAGGCCTCGAAGCGTACACCTCCCACGGGTCCATCTTCAGGACCCACAGGGAAGAAGGCCATAGGATAGGACACCACCTTTTCGCCCCTTTCCAGGACCCACCGGAAAAGATCCATCAGGACCTCCCCTATCTCCTGGTAGGTTCCATCGCTCTCCACCGCCGCCACCTTCAGCGGCCCGACATCCTTGATCTCGATCTTCATGTCAGATTCCTTTCAAAAAACAGTTACGCCATCTCCTGCCACATCCTGATAATGGAGTTCAGGGTGGCCGCCTTTACCTTTATCATCTCATCCTTGCTTCCGCAGGACAACATGCCTCCCCCAGCGCCCGGGTGTCCATCCCCCATGTTCAGCGACCTCATGATCTCCCCGATGTCCCTGCGGTGCTCACGGACGTTCATCAGGAAGGACAGTGACATGGAAAAGGTCAGATCGTTGGTCTTCCTCCCCCTTAAAAACCGGTTCTGGACCAGTAGAACAGCCAACGCGTCAGGATAACGGATAAAGGCCGTGTTCCGGATAAAATCCGGTTTGCGATTGTGGCGGGTCAGATCCACGATGACAACCTCCCGGCTTGCGTCGTCGGGATGAAAAAAGGCGTCCTGTTCCACAAGCTCGAGGCTTCGCCGCTCCATGTCGCCAAAGGTTTTCACGAGATTGGAAACCTCGGGGTCCGACAATGCTTTCTCCATGGAATCTTGACGCAGCAAAAGCACGACCTTTTCGAGATAACCGTGCATCGCCCGCGGGGCTCGAAACGCCGCACGGATGGAATCGGCCAGAAGCTTTTCGGGAAGCGGTTCCCGCCATTCTTCCATGGTTTGATAGTCGAAAGAGTCCACCCTGTCGGTCCTGGCAACCGTCTTTTCGATGAACGGCGGAAAATCGACACGCCCTCGATAATATTCCAGCACTACCCTCGAACAGGAAGGATCCGGGGAGAACTTCCCCGGAATCTTTTCAGGGTCCAGGCCCCTCAGTTCAACGTCAGCCAGATTCCCGACATGGTGATCGAACCACATTCCAAATCGGATGGGGCAAGGGAGGTCGCAGACGATGTCCGTCTCGGTGGTCGGAGTTTCCCCGTTCTGGATGGACATCGGACCTGTAAACCAGAATTGCTTTATCTCCGTGGCCAGGGAGACAATGGCGGCACTGACTACGCCGTCAAGGTCCTCGTGGGTTACAATCCGGGTACAGGGCTGCTTTACCCCGTTGGATCCTTGAAGTTTGATGTTTGAAGCTTGACGTTGGACATTGGACATTGGATTTTTTACCCTTGACGTTTGAACTTTGACGTTGGACGTTGGACGTTCTTTATCACCTTGAACGTTGAACCTTGAACGGTCCGGTCCTTATCCCGTTGGACCTTCCTTAAGATGTATGGCGTACTCGTAGCCGTCCAGCAATGCCCGGAAGGAAGCCAGGTTGATATTGTCGGAAGAGGAGGCTACCTTCCAGACCAGGTCGCCGTCGGTAAACACTATGTCCACCTGTACATAGGCTGAAGTGCCGGTAGCTCCCTGGATCACCCTGGATGCGAAATCCAGGAGCCGGACCTTCTTTAACTCCGGGAAAAGTCTCCCCAGGGACTTTTTCAGGACCTTGGCCAGCGCATCCACAGGGCCGGCCCCCTCATCGGCCTCATGCATTTCCTGGTCGCCCGCTTTCAGCATGACCGTGGCCTCGGGACGCACCCCGTCGTCAATAAGGCGGTAGGTCCCGACGACCTCGAAAGGCGGCCTGTAGCGATCCAGCGCCCTCAGGATAACCAGCTCTTTCGTAGCGTCTTTTATCTCGATATTTTTCATTTTTTCTCCAGGGTTCAAGGGATCTGTCGGCTCCCGGGAAAATGTAGAAAAAAAGCCCCCTCCTCGGGTAAGGCAGGGGGCGGGTGAATTACCCTGCGCCTCATCTCCCAAAGAAACTTGCGGGAATTAGCACCGGTCGCCACGCTGAACGCATGGCCGGTTGCTGTGGTTTCGCAGGGCCCGTCCCTCCGCCACTCTGGATAAGGAGCCGTCAGGTTTGCACATCCCAAACCGGCGCGTCAAGAAAATAATTCCGAGCTTTTCAATGACCGTCACGGTATGGTAGATAAAATACCTGAAGGGAGAGGATATTGACCCCCACGTCAGGTTCGCAGATACCCATTGCATACTGCCCCGGAAACGAGGTGGAAACCTATGGCTATCCGTTCTTCATCAAGAAGGGGGTGGGGGTCGAGACGGACTTTATCCTCCTTGAAATTCACCTCTACCATATGACCTCCGATGAGAAGGCTGTCATGGGAGAGCTCCTGCGCATCGCTTGCATCGAGGATCTGGAGGCGCTGGGTTACCCCACGGATGACCGTGGGGTCTTCATCGTCGGGGAGATCGGGGAACACTGGTTCCGGCGGGCACCTTTTGGGAAAGGATAGGACATGCTTTCAGCGAAGGATTTCAAATCCCACTACGAACTTACCTCCGAGGAAGAACAGCTTCTCAAGGAACTTGCTCCTCTTATGGAGGAACACAAGGAGGAGTTCACCGAGGATTTTTACGGGTACATCATGTCCCATAAGGAAACCGCCGAGTTTTTCCCGACCGAGGAGAAGCTTGACCGGCACAGGAAGCTCATCGCCCGCTGGTTCATGGATCTATTCGGGGGCAAGTACGACGACTCGTACATCCGCAATCTCAGGCACGTGGGGAAGGTCCACGTAAACATCAAACTCGACGGCCATTTCGTGAACACCTCCATGGCACGGATGCGGCGCTTCCTCTCAGAGATCATCGAGTCCCACGTCCCCCAGGACAAGAGAGAAGAGGGTGTTATCGCCGTCAGCAAAATCCTGGATATCAACCTGGACATCCTGACCAGTTCCTACAGACAGGAGGAATTGAGAAAATACTTCCTTTCTTTCCGGGTGGAAAAAACCCTGGTAAACTGGATAGAGCGCTTTACCTACGGGCTTAATCTCATCCTGGCCCTTGCGCTGGGAGTGGTCTCAGTGGCGATTGTGGCCCTGTTCGCGCAGGACGTCATCGGGATCTTCCGGAAGGCCGATCCGGATAGTATCATCGCCGCCCTAGGTTCACTGCTGATCATATGGCTGATGATAGAACTTCTCGATACGGAGATCTCCCACCTCAAGGGGAGAAAACTTCAGATCAAGGTCTTCGTCGGGGTCATCATGGTCGCATTTCTCAGAAAGGTTCTCATCGCCGGTTTCCAGCACGAGGAACTGCTCAGCTTCGTCAGCAAGGTCGGCACGCTGTTGGTCCTCGGAATCGTTTACTGGCTGGTCGTCCGGGCAGAAAGGGAATGACAAACCGCTCTCCGGACGATACCACGGGAGTTGTCCTGGCGGGCGGGATGAGCCTGCGAATGGGATGCGACAAGATCCTGCTTCCCTTTGAAGGATCCCCCCTGATCGCCCACATCCACCGCCGGATGTCCTCCATCTTCCCCGAGGTACTTGTAATCGGCCACCACCGGCCTGAGTTCGATGCGTTGCAGATCACGGTCCACCCGGACATCATCCCGGACAGCGGGGTTCTCGGGGGAATCTACACCGGACTGAGCCTGTCAAAGACTCCATTCATTTTCGCCGTTGCCGGCGACATGCCCTTTCTCGATCCGGACCTCATCATCAAGACAGCATCCCTCCGCAAAGGGAATGACGCTGTTGTCCCCCGCGGCCCCAAAGGCCCGGAACCTCTTTTTGCCGTATATTCCCGTTCGTGTCTGGACCCTTTTCTCAAGCGGCTTGAACAAAAGAGCCTGAAGGTCATGGATGCTCTTGACGGGATGAAGGTTGCCTCCCCGATGATCGGGCACAAAAGTACAGCCGGCCGAGACCCCTTCGCAAATATCAATACGCCCGAGGACCTGGAGCTGCTTCGTGGTAAAATACAGGGGGTTAAATCTTGATGGATTTCTTGCGAGTCCATCATTCTTGATTGTTTTGTTGTTAAAAGATAGTGTTGATAAAATTTTTTCTTGACTTTGTTGATGAGTTTTGTTCAACTCTGAAAAGGCCCCAAAGATAAGGGCAATCAACAATAAAAAAAAGGAGCGCTACTATGGGTAAAATCTACAATGATATTACGGAACTTATCGGCGGAACGCCGCTCGTCCGGCTCAGCAAGATCGCGGAGGGGGCTGACGTCAGTATCCTGGGCAAACTGGAATCATTCAATCCTCTTTCCAGCGTCAAGGACCGTATCGGGCTCAGCATGATCGAGGCGGCCGAGCGGGACGGCCACCTCGGTCCTGACACGGTGATCGTGGAGCCGACCTCCGGCAACACGGGAATAGCTTTAGCATTCGTTGCCGCCAGCCGTGGCTACCGGCTGATACTCACCATGCCGGACACCATGAGCATCGAACGGCGGAAACTCTTAAATGCTTTAGGCGCCGAGCTGGTCCTGACCCCGGGATCGGAAGGGATGAAAGGGGCCATCAACAGGGCCGGCGAGATCGCCGATGAACTTCCCTCAGCCTTTGTTCCCCAACAGTTCGAGAACCCCGCCAACCCTGAGATCCATCGGAAGACAACGGGCGTTGAGATCTGGGAGGACACCGACGGGCATGTGGATATCCTCATCTCGGGTGTGGGTACCGGCGGAAGCCTGACCGGTATTGGGGAATTCCTGAAAAAGAAAAACCCCGATGTCAAGATCATAGCCGTTGAACCGGCGGAAAGCCCCGTTCTCTCAGGGCGGCCCCCCGGCCCACACAAGATCCAGGGAATCGGGGCGGGCTTTATCCCAAAGGTGCTCGACACGAAGATCATCGACGAGATCATCACGGTGACATCGGAAGACGCTTTCGCTACTTCCAGGAAGCTTGCCAGGGAAGAAGGTTTGCTTGTCGGCATATCCTCCGGCGCCGCGGTCTACGTTGCCGTCCAGGTGGGCAAACGTCCTGAAAACAGGGGCAAAGTCATCGTGACCATCCTTCCCGATGGCGGTGAAAGGTACCTCTCAACGCCGATGTTTGAATAGGGTGGAAATAGCGTAATTTTCAGCGGGCGACGACAAATGCCTCCTGGAATTCACCGCTGCCCATCAGCCTATTCTTCAGGGCGTCAGCCATATCTTCGTCGGAAAACCGCCCTACCATAACGCGGTAAAAGACATGGTCGCCCCGGTCGTACAGGCTGATGGAAGAATTGCCGAACCTGCGTTTAAGGCTGCGTGCCAAACGGACGGCGTTTTCCTTCACCGTGAAAGCCCCAACCTGAACCGAGAAGACCCCCTTCCTGTAATCGGGGCGGGCCCGCAACAGAACCTCGCCGTTCCTGCCACCTTTCTCTTTTTTCCCCATAGCTTCGACGACAACCTCGGCCACACCCTCATCAAGCATGTGAAGCCGGCGGGCGCCGGCGCGAGACAGGTCAATGATCCTCCCCTTCACGAAGGGGCCCCGGTCATTGATGCGGACAACGACCTGTCCACCGCCATCAACCCTCCGGACCCGGACATAGGTCCCAAGGGGCAGGGTCCTGTGGGCGGCCGTATAGGCCTCCATATCGTAGACCTCCCCACTGGCCGTCAGGCGGCCGTGAAACCCGGGGCCGTACCAGGAGGCAGTCCCCCTCTGTACAAAGCCGCCGGATGAGCCCAGGACCCGATAACGTCTGCCCCCCACCTCGTAGGACTTCATGGACGGTGAGGGTGGAGCTGGTCTGCTTCCCGCGCACCCGGAAACGATAAGGAGCACCAGCAGAAGCCCTGCCGCTCGAGCGTTGAAAGCGGGCGCCGCTATCTGGAATCCCCCCCGGACAGGACCGTAACCTTCTCGATGACGACGGAATCGAGGGGCACATCTCCGAACCCCCTGACCGTCCCGGTTTTAACCTTTCCGATAGCGTCCACCACATCCATGCCATCGACCACCTTCCCGAAAACAGCGTATCCGTACCCCTCGGATGAATCATTCCTGTGATCGAGAAAACCGTTGTCCGCAAGGTTGATGAAAAACTGCGAAGTCGCGCTGTCGACCACCGAAGTCCTGGCCATGGCGAGGGTTCCCCTGTTGTTTTTCAGCCCATTACCGGCCTCGTTCTTTACGGGGACATTGGTCTCTTTCTGATGCATTTCCGCCGTGAATCCGCCCCCCTGGATCATGAATCCGTTAATCACCCGATGGAAAATGGTTCCATCATAAAAGCCGCGCGCCGCGTAATCCACGAAATTTTTCACCGTGACCGGCGCCTTTACGGAGTCGAGTTCCACAACGATGGTCCCCTTGGATGTCTCAATAGCCACTTTGGTCATTTTTCCTCCCTTATCGGCGGATACGTTGAGCGGGGCGGCCAGCAGGATACCAGCTATCACCGCAAGCAGAATGTTTTTCATAGTCATTGTTTCTTAACCTCCTGAGGGACGTAGTTAAGTTGTTAAGTTGTTGAACGGGCCGCCCGGCCTTAAACGACAAAAACAACATACAACTTAACAACTTAACTACGTCCCTTGGTGAAGGGCTACTTTCGATTTTACCAGGGCGTAAATCACCCGGTTTACGGGCGTATCAATACCCAGGTGCTCCCCCCGACGAAGGACCTCCCCGTTGATGGATTCGATCTCTGTCTTTCTCCCCTTCCTGATATCCTGCAGCATGGAACTGTGATGGGATGCCGTGGGGGGGAGAAGACGTTCGCGAAAATAATTCAGGTACTCATCCTCTGACTTCCAGGGAAGTCCGGTCTCATGCGACGCCACGGCGTAGGCCTCCCGTATCACCTTCTCCAGCAAAATGCGGACGTTTTTCTCCTCCACCAGTTCACCGTAGGGAACCTCGAGGATGGCCGAGAGTGCGTTGAGCCCCACATTATAGAGGACCTTTGCCCACAGGGCAGCTGAAATATCCTCCGCCGTTTCCGTCTCAATGCCGCACCGCGAAAATTCCGCGGCAAGTCGGGATGCCTTCGAAACGTCGTGTCCACCCAGCAGGACTTTATCCGCCCAGACCGTGACCTTCACGCTCCCCGGCCTGACTATCTCCGCACCGAAAATCACCCTGCCGCCAAGAACTCTCTTCCAGTCGAAGGCCTCAGCCAAAGCCTCCACGTTTCCCAGTCCGTTTTGCAATGACACGACGATGGTATCGGCGCCCACGAGACCCGAGTCCGCCAGCCGGTCGACAGCCTCAGCCGTGTCGCATGACTTCACCGTTAACAGTACAGCGTCCGGAGCTGGAACCTCGCCAACCTCCGTGAGAGAGACTGCCCCATGGACATTCCGCACATGGTGGGTTCCAAACAGCCCCTCGATTCGCAGCCCGTCCTGATTCACGGCGTCCATGTGGGCCGGACGGCCAACAAGAATGACCTCGTTTCCGCCCTCCGCCAGCATACCGCCGAAGACGCTTCCTATGGCTCCCGCGCCCAGTATCAGGTACCTGTTCATGGTCTCAGGATTTTCCCGTCAGCTTCTTCCACAGATCCTCCGCGTTACTCCTGCCTCCCCCGCCCGGGGCGCTGCCGTCGATATCATCCAAGGACACCGGGGAGAAGTAATCGCAGAAATTGCCGGCTTCCCGGTCACGTACTTTTTCCGCCATGGGTTCCATGCACCGGGATGCGCCATCATCCCGGAACCGGCAGTGGACACACGAGTGAAGATATGCACTGCAGTTGGGGCACAGATCCCTGAAGCCGACTTTCATCTCAAAGGTGACCGCATTTCCGCACCTGCGGCAGTTCAGAATCATTTTCTACTCCTGAGTTCATCGAGAATGCCCTCGGAATTTTTAACCGATTTTCTGCTCCAGTCGTCCAGCAGGGCATCTCTCTCCGGAGCAGGGAGACCTTCGAGGGTACCGGCTTTTTCCTTAAGGGAGTGGACGTGATGGATTATTATCCCCGCTGCCACCGACACGTTCAGACTCTGGGAAAATCCGTGAAGGGGAATAACAAACAGGCCGTCGGCGTTTTCCAGAACCTCTGGGCACGCGCCCTCCCGTTCGTTGGAAAACACGAGGGCCACTTTCCCATCCCAATCCATTTCGTCCACCGGCCGTGCGCCGGCCCCGAAGGCTCCGGCAAGGATGCGGAAACCAAGCTCCCTCAGTTCCCTGAAACATTCCCCCAGGGTCAGGTGCTGGTGGATGGTCAACCAGCGATCGCACCCTCTCGTGATAGTTTTCAGAACGCCCCCATCCCCCGGCTGCGGTACGATATGGACATGCTGGACTCCGAATGCATCACATGTCCTGAGCACCGCGTCCACATTGTGTTCCTTGTGGAGATTTTCTATTACGACCCTCATAGCGTATGTCCTGCGGCTGAGGATATCCTCAATGCGTTGTTTCCTCCCCGGCAGCATGTACTGTTGCAGGATGTCCATGTCGGTCATGGAATTGTTGTCCTTTAATATGTCTGAACCGCCGCCCCCGGCTTCCGCCCGGAACCGGTATCGGTCACCGAAGGTGAGGATATCACCACTTCATTGCTACCATATCTCCCACAGAGGCGCCAATGGACTCCGCGGCCACGTCGCACTTTACGATAAAAAGCATGAATATCCTACCACCGCGCGGTTCCTCCGTCAGGGTTTCGAAGTTACCCTGTCCCTTGGCAATGATCAGGTCGGACTCCATAAAAAGTTTCTGGAAGTCCCGGCTGCACATTTTGAGTATCGTGCCCGGTGTTCTCGCGCCCGTGCCGATAAGATCGGTGTGCAGATGTACACCCGCAAGACGGGCATCCTTTACCGTGGCATCGTTTATGATGGCCCCTCCCTTGGCCGCATAGGTAACCTTGCCCTCCGGAAGGATGGAGAGAAAGGGGCGGTCAAAGACCGTCTCCCCGGCATTGTCCCCGATAAACAGAATCCTCCCGGCCCCGAAGGCCCTTTCCCTCAGTTCGGCGGTGTCATCGTGGAAGATCGGTTTTCGCAGGTACTCCTCCAGTGTATCCATCAGCTTGATCTTCCTGTTCTGTGCCCCTGTACCGAAATCAATAACATTGCCGGCGATGGAGATCCTGACCGCGGAATCAAAAACGTCCTTCGAATTTTCCAACATGGCTTCAATTACAGGCAGAAGTTTCAGGGCCTCTCGGGTATAGGCGATTTTTTGCGGCAGGTAGGGATCGTCGCAGCCGGACATTCGCTCCACCAGGCGGTAGAGCACTGTGCTGATAGCGGGAGGGGATTCGTCGCTATTCCAGGACGATTCGAGGATTTGAATTGCGGCCTCCCCGATGGAACGGACCATGCTGTCATCGGCCCCCGCGGCCCTGGCGGTACGGTGCACCTGGCGGATCAGGCATGGCCTGCAATCGGAATGGATCTTCAATTACCTCTCCCTCCGAAGTCTATCAACCTTTGATAGGGTCGTAAAAAGTCCATCCATGGCTTTTTACTCCACGGAAAGCGAAAAGTGTCATTTTCACTTTCCTCCCAAATCAACAACTTGCGCTGCAAGTCATTGATTTGGGCGCCCTTCAATGGACGCGTTGATGACTTTTTACGAAGTCATCAACCTTTCATGCCTAGAGAGTCTCTTCTGTCGGGTTTTCTGCCGGCCTTCTGACGAAAATGGCTGCAGCCATGCCCTCGTCAACCGCGAAACGGCTGTATCCGACCCGAAATACGAAGGATGGAAACCTTCTTTCCAGCGACACATCTTCACCGGGAAGGATACCCATGGCCATGAGTTTCTTCAGCTTGTCCGAGTCCCCCGTATGGACATATGCGATGACGCCTGATTCCCCCTGTCGGAGTTTGCTCATGGGAACGACCGCTTTATCGGTTCTCATCTCGGCACGGTGGCAGCACTCGCCCACCGGAATAGGCCGATTGTGAGGGCAGGTTTTGGGATGTCCGAGCAACTCGCAGATCTTCTTCTCCAATTTTGGCCTGATCAACATGTGCTCGAATCGGCAGGCAGGGCTTTCGAACTCCTCATGGTAGACCTCGAAAACGTCGTTAAAGAGCCTCTCGCTGAGCCGGTGTCTCCGGATGGTCATTCGGGCCTCCTCAAAACCGGAATCGGTAAGATTGACCCTGTCTTCCTCCAGACTGATCATTCCCTCTTCGGCCAGATCCTTGAGAATCCGCCCGTTTGCCGGGCCTTGTTCCCCGAGGATGATCTCTTCGCTGCCGATGGAGTCCAGTCCGCCCTCCACCAATTTCGTCCAGAGGATCTCCAATACCTCATCCTTCAGTTCCTGGTCACGCTCGCGCAGTTCCACAATGAACTCCTTTTTTATGATTTATTCCCCTGTGTCCCCTGGTTCTCTAAAGAGTCAGTCCCAATACCTTCAGCATGAAATTAACCGATCCACCGACAAGGAAGGCGAAGGGAAACACGAACACCGCGACCCCCAGGGCCATCTTCAGACCCCTCTCCTTCATCATAACAAGAAACTGGGCGATGCATGGCAGAAAAAGGGTCAAGGTAATGGTCGCGACGGCCAGTTGATTACCGGTGAGCAGCCCCCTCTGCTGGATGTCATAAAGTCCTGCCACTCCATAATCACGGCGAAAAAAACCGAACAGAAAGGCCTGGGCCGCTTCGTTGGGCAGGCCGATAGCCCTGGTTGGAACAGCCAGCAGCTTGAGCAGGATGGGGAAAATCCCGGTTACGTTACCGGCCCAGATAAGAACCGACGCCAGGAGAAAAAGGGGCAGGATCTCCACGAAGTACCACCGCATTCGGGAAGAGGTTTTCAGCCAGACATTTGCCAGCCTCGGCATCCGCAAGGGGGGCAGCTCCATGAAGAAATCCGGCTGCCGGCCCGGTATGATTCTGGCGGTGAGGTATCCGATGAAGAGGAAAACCGCCGAAACGGTACCGATCCACGTCACCAGGACCCCCGGGCTGTTCGCCGCCAGGGCAAAGATTACACCCAGCTGGGCCGAACATGGGATGGCCAGCGCCAGCAGAATGGTCGCGATAACTCTCTCCCGGGTGGACTCCAGTGTTCTGGTAACCACGGTAGCCATGGTGCCGCACCCGAAACCGAGGGTCATGGGTATGACCGCCCGGCCGGAAAGGCCGACCCATTTGAATACCCTGTCGATGAGAAGTGAAAGCCTTGGAAGATAGCCGCTGTCCTCGACCACCGAGAAGACGATAAAAAATGTGCCTACGATAGGCAGGATAATGGCGACGGCATACCTAACGCCCAGGGTCAGGACGCCGTAATCTTCGGCAATGAGGTTCTGGAGGATAGGCCATGGTATCAGCTGTTCCGTCCAGTGGTTTATAAAGGGGATCAGGTATTTTCCGAAGATATGCCCCTCCAGAAAATCGACGACAACCCCTGCGCCGAACCCTCCGACGAATTTATAGAACCCGAAATAGAGTACCAGCAGCAGGATGGGAACACCCGTCCAGGGAGAGATCAAAATACGATCCAGGAAATCCCGGGTAAACCTGGTTTTTCTTTCCCTCTTTGCGATTATGCCTTCCAGGACCTGGCCGGCACGGCGCCCAAGCCCCATGGTGATGTCGTAATTAACCGGGTGGTCCAGTTCCCGTTTCAGGGCGTCGATTACCCCGATGATACGGTCTGCCCGATCCCTGGGAAGACGGGAGATCAGTTCCAGGACGTCCCGATCCTCCTGGAGGGCCAGAAGAGAAAGAGCCCGGCTGGAAAGGGAAGTCGGCGGAAGAAGGGGGGCTATTTCCCTGGAGGCCTTCTCCACGGCAAGGCTGAAATCCACGTGGAAGTTCCTGCTGTCGGGTCTATAATTCTCGATGACCTCTTTCAGGCGGCGGACGCCTTTTCCGGCTATTCCCACAGTGGGAACAACCGGGATTCCAAGCCTCTTCTCCAGGGTTTCGATATCTATTACCAGCCCCGTTTCCTCCGCCTCATCCATGATATTAAGGACGAGGATGACGGGGATACCAGCTTCCTTGAGCTGCATGGTAAGGTGGATCATCCTCGTGAGGTTCTTGGCATCGACGACATGCAGTACAACCTCATATCCTCCATCGAGGAGCATCCGCCGTCCCACCCTCTCTTCATCCGTAATGGGGTAGAGGGAATACATGCCGGGTGTATCCACAACGGAATAGTCCTTCCCGGCGATCTTCATCCGTCCTGTGGTGATGGCCACCGTGGTCCCGGGATAGTTTGACACCACCGCATAACTGCCCGTCAGGCGATTAAAAAGTGCGCTCTTTCCGACATTGGGGTTGCCGACCATGAGAATGCGTGGATCCTTACCGCCACCGGTCTCACCTCCCGGTTCTTCCCCCGTATCACCGTGGCACCCCCCGCCCCTATGACGCCTTCGAAAGCATCCACCAAAGATGGTGTGCTTGTTATTTCCAGGCACTACATTCTCTCCACATGTTCGATCCCCTCCCTGAAGATAGTCTCCACATGATCATCGCTTATGGAATAGACCACGTTCTTGCCATCCTTGCGGAATTTCACCAGGCGGCTGTTGCGAAGGATTCTTAGTTGATGGGACACCGCAGAATCAGAAAGGTCCAGCCCATCGGCTAAATCTCCAACGCATAGCTCCGACTTCGTCAGCGCCATGAGAATGCGAACCCTCGTCAAATCCCCCAGAACCCGGAATACCTCCGAAAGATTGTAAAGAACCGACTCGATGTCCTCCCTGGAGCTTATTTCCCTCATTAGATCCCCTTTTTTCCCTCCCGGTTTTTCTTTCATGACCCAGTCTCCATAAACACTTGAAAATTTGCTCATATGAACGATTGAATAGGCTTGGTAGCATTATTCCAGGCAACTGTCAACAGCGCGACGGTATTCCACTTACCTGTATACAACCATTCCCGTTAGGCAGGGGATTCCGGTCAACTGGACAAGGTTGAACGCTCTGTGTTATTTTAATCATCATTAATTCCATCGTTAATCCAATATTGATGACTTCACAAAAAGTCATCAAGGCGCCCACTTGGGGCGCCCAAATCAATGACTTGCATCGCAAGTTGTTGATTTGCAAGGAAAGTGAAAATGACACTTTTCGCTTTCCGTGGAGTAAAAAGCCATTAATGGACTTTTTACGACCCTATCAATATTGAATGCGGGAAAGGCCGCCTAAATGGGTTCCGTAAGGTTCGCTTGGGTGAAAAGGAACATAATACCGGCCTTGCTTCTCACCTCCATCCTCATCGGCATCGCCACCTTTTTTTTCATCTCCACAGTTTTCACCAGAATGGAAAAAAGATTTACAGGAAAAATGGAGGATGCCCTGCTTTTCCAGGCGACAGCGGCAAGGGATATTATTGAGGAGCATATCTTACGGGAAAACGATGAGATCGAGAATCTGGCAATGGAAATCGCTCTCGCGGCCAAGGACGAAAAGGCCGTCTCGTCCATTCTCGCCGAACACATGAAAAGGGAGATGAAGCAGGGAGAATCCCTCGCGGGGGGACTCATCACCGACAAAAGGGGGGCAATACTATTCGCATTTCCCAACACCCTGGCCGATTCTGTGCCGGATCTCTTTCGACAACGGCTCTTTCAAATGGCAGCACAGGGTGAAATCAGCAGGGGAATAGGATTTGTAGAGATGGCAAAGGGGAAGGTCATGCTCGCTATCTCCCGGTCCATTCAGGGTTCATCTTTAAACGATTCTCGAAAAAAAGGCCGGGATGAATATGTCACTGTCTTTTTTCCCTCCGAACCGATGCACCTGAGCTATCTGAGCAGCTCCCCGGCCTATGTCATCGCAAACAACACCGGACAGCTTCACTTTCACGGCTGGGATCTGAACTGGAAAAAGAGATGTTTTCAGATTTCCGACGCCGGTGTTCCCGAAAGCATCAAGGAGGTTGGATGGGAACTCATGTCCGGGCGTTCCGGCAGGGGGAAGTTCAGGCACAACAACATGTCCTACATCATGGCCTACGCGCCGGTGGTGATTCCACCAGGGGAGAAATACGCGAACATATCTACATCCCTGACCGGGTCTGATTTCCTGATCTCCGTCGGCGTCTTTCAGGATGAGAATGTTTTCCTGAAAGATGCCAAGCTGACGAAAACAGAGGTTTTTCTTTTCGCTGCCACTTTTTTTGCCGTACTTCTGATTATTGGGTGGGCGATTGTCCTCACATACGTGCACCGGGCCGCCGATGAGGGGAGGCTTTACAATGCTCAACTGCAAACGGTTCGTGAGACAGCGGCCGGAGCGGCCCACAGGATATTTCAGCCCCTGACCGCCATATATGGCAATTTAGCCCTGATCCGAATTATCCTCCAAAAGAACCCCCCGGATCTGGAAGAGCAGGTCCTGAAAAAACTTTCCCATATCCAGAAGGAAGCCGAGATCATCACAGAAATCGTGGATGGAATGAAAGAGGTCATAGAATACAAAACAGAGGAGTATGTCGGGAAAAACCGGATAGCCATTTTTTCCAAGGGAAAAAGTGATTGAATGGCAGTCCCTGAGCGATCATTCCTTGTCCGGTGTTTCTTACTCCTTACAGGTCCTTTTCCCGTCTTTATCATCGTCGCTTCCGTCACCGCCGCGCTTTCAGATCTTCCCACCTGGAAGGAGATTCTGCAGGCATTGAGGGACTTTCCCATCGGAGCACCGTCCATGGCGCTTCATCTGCTCCTTCCTTTAGCCATCGGCCTCATTGCCGCCCTGAGTGTTTTCATGGGCAGGTCTTTCTACCAGGGTTCGACACAAAACACCGGGGAAGCTTCCGCCGGACCTGATCTTACAAGGGAGGAGCGAGCCAGGGCGATCCTCAGGGGCATTCCAGTGGCAGTGATCACCCTGTCTCCTGACGCAAGGATAACCTACCGGAACCCCGCCGCAAAAGCCATGTACTCGTCCGAAGCCGGAAAAGAAAGTGATCCTATAGACGATATTATCGACCAGTCGGGACTGGGTTCCTGGCTGAGACCGGTTTTCGAAGGTGAATGCATCACCATCGAAGAGACACTGGTTCAGATAGGAGAGAGTTCAGAAAAACATATCCTGAGCATCAAGGGGGTGCCGGTCATGAAGAAGGACCGGGTCGTGGAGGCCCTCTTCTTTTTGGAAGATATCACCGAAAGCGATATCCTGGCAAAAAGGCTCATAGGCTCGGAAGAGAAATACCGCGATATTTTCAGCCATGCCCCATTGGGTATCTTCCTCGTGGACAGTAAGGGCGGGTACCTTGACGCCAATCCTGCCGCACTCAAGATTCTTGGATATACACTGGACGAGCTTCTCACCCTCAACACCAGGGAGATAAGCTCAGATTCGGGAAACCGCATCGACAAGTTACTGAGCAGCCCAGGATGGATCGTGGAAAGAACCCGTTATCTCCGAAAGGACGGGAGCGTTGTGGAGGTTGAACTGGCGGCCGGCAGTTTCCAACGGGGCGCCGAAACCCGTTTTATCGGAATCATACGGGAGATCGAGCCCCCGGAGAAAGACGCCTGATCATGGGGAACTCTCATGACCGGCCGGGCGCGGCCAGGAGGAACATGGCCGACGAGGCCCTGAAATTGGGCCACATCCGGATCGGACGGGCGGATCTATCCCCTGTCAGGGTTATGTAGCCTTCTTTGAGCACCGTTATGTTCCGGTCTGAACATAACGCCCGAAAATCCTTGATAGTCACCAGCCTGATGTTCGGAGTGTCGTACCACTGATACGGGAGAGAGGGCGTAACCGGCAGACGCCCGTGCCAGTAAAGGTATGACCGGGTTCTCCAGTATGCGAAATTCGGAAAGGTGACCACCACCCTCCGGCCAACCCTGAGGGATTCCAACAGAACGCCGACAGGCTCACGAACAACCGGGATTACCTGATTTAAAATTACCAGATCGAAGGAATCATCTCCCAGGTCCAGGATGTTTTCCTGGATGTCTCCCTGTATCACCGAAAGCCCCTTCGAGATAGCCTCGGCCGCCAGGGAACCTTCTATCTCCACCCCCTTTTCAACCGCGGTTTTTTCCTCCTTGATGCGAAGGAGAAGATCCCCCACGCCGCAGCCGAGATCCAGGACCCTGTCGCCCTCCTTGACAGAGGCAAGAATAAACGGGTCAAGAGCTCTATCCCGAACATGGGTTAAACTCCAGTTAATGCCGGAATCAGGCGGTGTTGAATTGGTCATGATCTATTCTCTTCCGAAAGCCGCCTTAAAAATCCGGCCACAAGATCGCCCATGCGATGCCCTGGGAGAAGGAAGGAATCGTGTCCCTGGTCGCTTTCCATGTTGCAGTAGGACACATCCTTGCCGACCCTCCTGAGAGCCCGGACGATCTCCCGGGACTGGGATGGAGGAAAGAGCCAGTCAGTGGTGAAGGAGATCACCAGGAAGGAGGAACGGCAACCGGAGAAAGCATTCTCCAATGACCCATGGTCCGCCACAAGATCAAAATAATCCATGGCCCGGCTGATATAAAGGTAGGTGTTTGCGTCAAAACGCTGGACGAACTTGTCCCCCTGGTAGTGGAGGTAGCTCTCAACCTGAAAATCCTTGGAAAACGAGAAACTCTTCCTGTTGCCGTTGACGAACCTGCGGCCGAACTTACGGTTCATGGAATCCTCGGACAGATAGGTTATGTGTCCTATCATTCTTGCCAGCGCCAGGCCGGTGGATGGGGGATCGTCATCCCGATATTTCCCGGCCAGGAACTTGGAATCACTGAGAATGGCCTGCCTTCCCACATCGTTAAACGCGATTCCCTGGGCCGACATCCTGGCCGTCGTGGCTATGGGTATGGTTCCCGCAACCCGATCCGGATAACTGATGGCCCATTGGAGCGCCTGCATGCCGCCCATCGAGCCGCCAAGGACCGCCAACAGACGATCAACACCCAAGTGGTCCAGAAGCCACCTCTGCACCTCCACCATGTCCGTGATGGTAAAGAAGGGAAAGCTGAGTCCATAGCTTTGGGATGTATCAGGATTGATGCTGGTTGGTCCGGTGGTACCGTAGCAGCTTCCGAGAAAGTTACTGCTGATGACAAAGTACCGCTCTGTGTCCAACGGTTTACCTGGTCCGATGAGAATGTCCCACCAGCCGGGCTTTTCACTCTCACCTGTCCCATGGTAGCCGGCCGCGTGGGCATCGCCCGACAGGGCGTGGCAGACCATGACGGCATTATCCCTTTTTGGGGAAAGTGTACCATAGGTCTCGTAGGCTACTGTTATGGGGGACAACGTGTCCCCGGACTCCAGCCGAAGAACGTGATCGGGTTCGTCGAAAGTAACACTCTGTTGTTTGACCAGGCCTGCGGAGTCCGCAGGCGGGACCGCCCCGAAGGGCGGGTCCCTTTTACCCTGTGATATTTTCATAGGCTCAAACCTCTATAACCTCAGACCTTCTCCAGCGCACTATCGATATCATAGATGATGTCCCTGACGTCCTCCAGCCCGACAGAAAGCCTTATGAAGTCGTCCGTAACGCCGGTGGCAAGCCGCTCCTCGGAGGAAAGCTGCTGGTGGGTAGTGGACGCCGGATGGATGACAAGGGACTTGGCATCCCCGATATTGGCCAGGTGGGAAAGAAGGCTGACATTGTCGATGAAGCGAACACCGGCATCAAGGCCGCCCTTGATGCCGAAACCGATGATAGCGCCGCAGCCGTCGGGCAGGTATTTCCTGGCCAGGTCGTAGGAGGGATGCCCGGGAAGCCCGGGATAGTTAACCCAGGAGACCTTGGGGTGTTCGCTCAGATGCTCGGCTACCTTCTGTGCGTTCCGGCTGTGGCGCTCCATCCTCAAGGGGAGGGTTTCGAGTCCCTGTAAAAAAAGGAAGGAGTTAAACGGACTCAAGGCCGGGCCGAGATCCCTTAAGAGCTGAACCCTGAGTTTGATGATGAATGCCAGTTCTCCAAGGGCCTCGCTGTATACCAGGCCGTGATAGCTGGGGTCGGGCGTTGTAAATTCAGGGAACCTTCCAGAGGTCCAGTCGAACCTGCCGGAATCCACTACCACACCCCCAATGGATGTGCCATGTCCGCCGATGAATTTGGTTGCCGAATAGACGATGATGTCGGTTCCGTGGTCAAAGGGACGGAAAAGGATGGGGGAAATCGTATTGTCCATGATCACCGGGACCCCGGCCCCGTGGGCCACCTCAGCGATAGCTTCAAAATCAGGAACGTCCAGTTTCGGGTTTCCCACGCTTTCCAGGTAGACCGCCCTCGTCTTCTCGTTGATCGCGGTCCGGAAGTTCTCGGGATCGGACGAATCCACGAAATGAACCTTTATTCCCAGCTTTTCGAGGGTGTACCTGAAGAGGTTATACGTTCCCCCGTACAGGCTGGTGGCCGAGACGATCTCGTCCCCACTTCGAGCGATGTTTAAAATAGCCAGGGTGGTGGCTGACTGCCCGGAGGACACCGCCAGAGCTCCGACTCCTCCATCGAGAAGGGCTATCCGCTTTTCGAAAACATCGGAGGTGGGGTTCATAATCCTGGTGTAGATATTGCCGAGTTCCTTTAACGCAAAAAGGTCCGCCGCATGCTTGGAATCGCGGAAGACATAGGAGGTGGTCTGGTAAATGGGAACGGCTCTGGCCAGGGTTGTTCCATCAGGCTCCTGGCCGCCGTGAAGCGCAATTGTGTCGGTATGGTACTGTTTTTCGGACATTATAACTGTTCCTTTCCGTTACCGCTCGAAGGATGCAATGCGGGAATAGCCGGGAAAAATGGTTTTCCCGGAACGTGTTTTATTAATTGCTGACGTTAAGAAAGATGAAAAACAGGAATGCCCTGACGCCCCTGAACAGAGCTCAGAGCCCAGGCATGCCGCATAAGGGGGTTCCTACCTGCAGCATGAAGTGGGATGGGGAATAATATGTATTCGATTTCAGATTCATTTTTATCGACACCAAACCCGGTCCAAGTGAAACTTGACTATGGGAATTAAGTACCGAGTTTTTTAGCCCAATTATTTATCCGTGTCAACTGTTTTTTTAGCCCTGGCCTTTCCCTGTCCTTAACACCGTTCCCAGACAGTGATGGTCTGGAATCAGGCGTTCGGGGTTCAGGGTCCTGGGGTTTTACCCCGGTTTTCCTTGACAGAAAATCCCTATACTGGGATAGTTTTCTGTTTATAAATTGTCTGTAACTATTCATGGCGGAATATCCACCGGAGGGGATTCCAAATCCTATGCCTTTGAATAACAGTCGGCCCTTGATGACGATAGTGCTTGCCGCGGGCAAGGGGACAAGGATGAGTTCATCCCTCCCCAAGGTGCTCCACTGTTTAAGGGAAAAACCCCTCATCCGTCATACCATTGACCAAGCCCGTTCCGTATCCTCCACCGGGATTATCGTGGTCCTGGGTCACCAAGCCAAAAAGGTACGTTCCCTTCTCAACATGTTTGACCCGGACATCGAGTATGTTTTGCAGGAGCCCCAACTGGGCACCGGGCACGCGGTGACGCAATGCCTTGGCAGACTTGAAGGATTTCAGGGTGACGTTCTTGTTCTCTCCGGCGACGTTCCCATGCTGACCCCGAATACCCTTGAGAAACTCCTCTACACCAATTTCGAAACGGAGGCGGCATTGTCCATTCTCACGTCGTATCCTCCTGATCCTGTGGGATATGGAAGAATTATCCGGGACCACGCCGGTTTTCCCACTGCCATCAGGGAACAGAAGGATCTGCTTCCGGGAGAGGAAAAAATCCGGGAGATCAACACCGGTATCTATGTTTTCAATGCCGCTTTTCTCACCCGTGAGCTTCCCCTCCTTTCCAATGACAACGCACAGGGAGAGTATTACCTCACGGACCTGGTGGAGGCGGCGTACAGGGCAGACAAGCCTATCGGCGTTTTCTCACTTGAAGACCCGCTGGAGGCTCTGGGGATCAACACCCATTCGGAGCTGGCGGAAATGGAGGCGGTCATGCGTCAAAACACTCTGCAAAAGCTCATGGAATCCGGGGTCAGGATGATTGCCCCATCCACAACATACGTGGATGACACGGTGACGATGGAGGGTGACGTAACCCTTCATCCGATGGTCTGTATCTACGGCGCCACTTCGGTCGGGGCCGGTACGGTTATCCATCCCGGGGCGGTAATCACCGATTCGAGGATCGGGAAGAACGTGGAGATCCACCCGCACTCGGTTATAAGCGGGTCGGTAATCGAGGATGGCGCAACCGTCGGTCCCTTCGCCCGCCTCCGGCCGGAAGCTCTGATCGGGAGAAGCGCGAAAATAGGAAATTTCGTGGAGGTAAAAAAATCCCGTATCGGCGAGGGAAGCAAGGTGTCCCACTTGACCTACATCGGGGATTCGACCCTTGGCAACGATGTCAATATTGGAGCGGGTTCCGTTACGTGCAACTACGATGGTTTCAGCAAGCATCCCACCGTTATCGAGGACGGGGTTTTTGTTGGCAGCGGGACCATGATGGTGGCTCCCGTGACCCTTGGTAAAAACTCTATGGTCGCGGCGGGCTCAACGATTACGATGGACGTCCCCGCCGAAGCCCTCGCGCTGGGCAGGGCACGCCAGGAAAACAAGGAAGGGTGGACCATTGCCTGGCGCCGGAAAGCCGCCCAAAACAAAGCCGTTAAAAAGGAGAAATCCTGATGTGCGGCATCGTCGGTTACGTCGGCCCCGGAGACGCCGCCGAGATCCTTCTGGACGGCCTTATGCGCCTTGAATACCGGGGCTACGACTCCTCCGGGATCGCGGTCTTGGATGAGGGCGTTCTGGACCTTCGCCGCAGTGTGGGCAAAATCGGGGAACTGGAAAGGATTTTGGACGGGAATCCGATGAAGGGATCCATAGGGGTGGGTCATACACGTTGGGCGACCCACGGCAAACCGAGCGAGGAAAACGCCCATCCACACCGGGACTGCTCCGGTAAACTCGTGGTGGTCCATAACGGGATCATTGAGAATTTCCGTACCCTCCGGGAGGGGCTGCTCGATCGAGGGCACGTGGTGGTCTCCGAAACGGACACCGAGATTATCGCCCACCTGATCGAGGAGAACTACGACGGAGACCTCCAGGAAGCAGTCCGCCGCTCGCTCGAACAGATCAAAGGTGTCTACGCCCTGGTGGTTCTTTACGCCGATGAACCGGACCGGCTTGTCATCGCCCGCCACGGCCCGCCCCTGGTGATAGGTTACGGTTCAGATGAGATGTTCGTGGCGTCGGACATCCCGGCCGTTCTGCATCATACACGCCGATTCGTATTTCTGAACGACGGCGATATTGGAACATTGACCTCTACATCCCTTGATCTGTACACCGGGCAGGGCAGGCAAGTGAACCCCGATCCCGTCACCATAACCTGGGACCCCATCATGGCCGAAAAAGGCGGGTACAGGCACTTCATGCTAAAGGAGATCAACGAACAGCCCCAGGCTCTTTCCGATACCATCATAGGACGATTTTTCGACGAAGGAAATGAAACCCGACTGGACGATCTAGACCTCTCTGAAACTTTCATCAAGGGGATCGACAGGTGCGTAATACTGGCCTGTGGAACATCATGGCACGCCGGTCTGGTGGGCCAGTTCATAATCGAGAAACTGGCCGGAATTCCTACCAGGGTGGATTACGGCTCCGAGTTCCGCTACCGTGATCCCATCGTCGGGAAAAACACACTGGCCATAGCTATAACACAGTCGGGGGAGACGGCCGACACCCTGGCCGCCATTCGCGAGTGCCGTGACAAGGGCGCTACGACCCTCTCCATCTGCAACGTGGTGGGAAGCATGATCACAAGGGAAACCGACGGGGTTATCTACACCCACGCCGGGCCCGAGATCGGGGTGGCCTCCACAAAGGCCTTCACCACCCAACTGGCCTGTCTCGTCCTGCTCGCCATGTACCTTGGCAGGCGCAGGGGGGTAATGGAGCGGGAACATGCACAGTTGATCATGGATCAACTCATGGCCATTCCCGGACAGGTGGAACAGGTCCTTGACCAGGTAAAAATCGTCGAGGACATCGCGGAGAAATTTTACAGGTATTCAAATTTCCTCTTCCTGGGAAGGGGTGTTCACTACCCCATAGCCCTGGAAGGGGCTCTGAAACTCAAGGAGATCAGCTACATTCACGCCGAGGGATACCCCGCAGGAGAGATGAAGCACGGCCCCATTGCTCTCATCGACGAGAACATGCCCGTGGTTTTCCTGGCTCCCCGGGACAGCGTCTACGAGAAGATCCTTGGCAACCTCGAGGAGGTCAAGGCGCGGGGTGGAATCGTTATAGCGGTTGCCGATCATAACGACAAGGCCCTTCTGGACACGGCGGATCATCTCATTACCCTCCCCCACACCGATCCCATCCTAACCCCGATCCTGTCAACCATACCCCTGCAGCTTTTTGCCTACCATGTCGCCGTCCTGAGGGGAACAGACGTCGACCAGCCAAGGAACCTCGCCAAGAGCGTAACCGTAGAATAACGCCGATTTTTCCTCATGAAAGAAATAAAAGAAAAAATATCCGAGAAAAAAGAACGCCTTCGGTCCAGGATCAGGCAGCGGTCCCTTGCTGCCCTGGGAAACTACGAAGGCACATTCCTGATGATTCTTGCGGTTGTTATCGGTTTCCTCAGCGGCTTGGGTTCGGTCGGATTCAAGATGCTCATCCGCCTGGTTAAAACCGGATTCTGGGCACATTGGGGCGGCTATTCCGGATACGTGCCGGGAGACATCACAACCCTTCTTGTGCCGCTGGCACCCTTTATCGGCGGACTTCTGGTCGGCCCTATTTCCGTTCTATTCCCCGCCGAGGCGGAGGGAGACGGGGTGCCGGAAGTCCTGGAAGCGGTAGTCCTCAAGGGAGGGGTCCTCAAACTCCGTACCGTCTTTATCAGGGCGTTCGCCTCGGCCATTTGCCTGGGATCGGGCGGTTCCGCGGGCAGGGAAGGCCCGATCGCCCAGATCGGGAGCGCCATTGGATCATCTTTCGGACAGCTTTTCAGAATGTCCGCAAATAACGTCCGAACCCTTCTGGGATGCGGGGCCGCAGGCGGTATAGCAGCCACCTTCAACGCCCCAATAGCGGGGGTGCTTTTCGCCCTTGAGATCGTCCTGGGCGAATGGAATATTGCCACCTTCAGCCCGGTGATCATGGCCTCTGTAATCGCCACGGCCACCGAACGATATATCGAAGGCAACATCCCGGCCTTCAATGTTCCCATTTACGAACTGGTCAATCCTGTCGAGATTATATTCTACATCATCCTGGGCCTGTTGGCCGGGCTGACCGCCCTGTTATTCATTCAGTCTCTGAACTTTTTCAAGGAAACCTTTGAGAACAGGGTCAAGGTTCCCAACTGGACTAAACCGGCTATCGGCGGTCTTCTTCTGGGCCTCATCTGCTTGTTTTTCCCACAGCTTTTCGGAAACGGCTATAATCCCATGGGACAGGCACTCATGGGCAACATGGCTCTGGGCCTCATGGTAGTCCTCCTGTTTCTGAAGATCCTGGCAACCTCACTTACACTGGGTTCAGGCAGCTCCGGAGGTCTATTCGCGCCATCCCTTTACATCGGCGCCATGCTGGGAGGCTCTTTCGGCACCCTCGTCCACTACCTGTTTCCCACGTTAACGGCAACCAAAGGAGCCTACGCCCTGGTAGGGATGGGGGCCACCTTCGCGGCCGCGGCCCACGCTCCAATGACCAACATCCTGATCCTCTTCGAGATCACCGGCAACTATCAAATCATCCTTCCCATCATGGCTTCCTGCATTGTAAGCACCCTGGTCATCAAGCATTTCTCCCCGCACTCCATATACACCATACGCCTGCATCAGCGGGGCATCACCATCGAGGCGGGCAAGGAGGTTAACGTCCTTCAATCCTTGAAGGTTAGGGACGCAATGTCCACGGAGATGGAAATTATCGCAGAGGATATGCCGTTCGACAAGATCCTCATGCACATGACCCGAAGTACCTACTCCAATTTTCCGATTGTAAACAGGAACAAGGAATTAACCGGCATCCTCTCCTTTCAGGATCTGCGAAAGCATGTCTTCGAACCTGACCTGGAGAAAGTTGTCGTTGCCAAGGACATTGCCACACTCCACGTCACCACGGTCATTCCCTCCGACAGCCTGAAGGATGCCCTGGCCAAACTGTCCTACCGGAATGTTGAGCAACTCCCGGTGGTTGACGCCATGAACCCCAAAAAACTCCTGGGGATACTTACCAGAAGAGACATCATCACCACGTACAATAAGGCGATTTTCCGATATGAAACAAGCTCTTGATCCCACCTTCTCCCTCAAGGACCTCAATCCAAGCCAAAAAGACGCCGTCACCAGCACAGAAGGCCCTCTGCTCATTCTAGCGGGGGCGGGAAGCGGCAAAACAAGAGCCATTACCTACCGTATCGCCTACCTTCTGCTGGAAAAAAAGGTGCCCGCCTACGCAATTTTCGCGGTAACATTTACAAACAAAGCCGCCGGTGAGATGAAGGACCGGGTGATCTCACTGGTGGGGAAAAAAGGCAGATCCGTCTGGATATCCACCTTCCATTCAGCGTGCGTCAGGATCCTGAGACAGCATATCGAAAGGCTCGGGGTCAGCAGGTACTTCACCATCGCCGACGACACCGATTCCCTCAGGCTGATCAAGGATATTTTGAAAGATATGAATCTTGACGAGAAGGCACTCCCCCCCCGGCGTGTCGCCTATCTCATCGGCCGCGCAAAGAACGCCCTTGCCGGCCCGGACAGGATGGCCGAGACCGTGGGGCTTCGGAAGAACCACCTGCTGGATCGTATCGTTCAGGCATATCAGCTTTACGAGGATAGGCTCAGGGCATCAAACGCCCTTGATTTCGACGATTTGCTCCTCTTTACCTACCGGCTTTTCGATGAGCACCCGGACGTTCGGGCAGGATACGAGGATCTGCTCCATTACGTCCTGGTGGACGAGTACCAGGACACCAACCACGCACAATATGAGATAATCCGTCAGCTTTCCACACGCCGGAGGAACCTGTGCGTGGTGGGGGACGATGATCAGAGCATCTACAGGTGGCGGGGGGCTGACATCACCAACATTCTTTCCTTCGAGGAGGATTTCCCCGAGGCGAAGGTCGTAACCCTGATGGAAAATTACCGTTCCACGGGGCATATCCTGGGTGCGGCGGCCGCTCTGATAAACAACAACAAGGGCCGGAAAGAGAAGGATCTCATAGCCGTTCGGCCGGAAGGCACAAAGGTCGAAGCCTATGCGGCTTCCGACGAGAAGGACGAGGCCGATTTTATCACATCCAGGGTCCTTGATCTTATGCGCCATGATGGTTTTGCCCATGGCGATTTTTCTGTCTTCTACCGGATCAACGCGCAGTCCCGTTCCATCGAAGACTCCCTGAGACGGCAGAATATTCCCTACACCATTGTCGGGGGCGTCCGTTTCTATGACCGGGCCGAAATCCGGGATACCCTCGCCTACCTGAAGCTCATAATCAACCCCTCGGACTGGACAAGTTTTACCAGGATTGTCAACTCCCCTTCCCGTGGGATCGGAAAGGTAACCTTTGACAGAATACGGTCTGAGACGGGCATGAAAACCAGTCCGGAGGAAGCCTTCGCCGGAGCAGCGTCGAGGGGTATTATTACACGCAAAGCCTCCGGATCCCTGAAGACTCTTTTCGGCGTCATAGGGGACCTCAGGGGAAAAATGGACCTGATGAACTTTGACGAGTTCGTCGTCAGCGTGCTCAGTGACACAGGGTACCTGGGCGCCCTGGAGGAAAAGAACACCGAGGAAGCGAGGGCCAGGATTGAAAACCTTCAGGAATTTCTCACTGTGGTGGACGATTTTCTAAAGAGCCGCATGGCCACCGATCCGAGCGCTGGAAGGGAGGCATTGTCTGCTTTCCTCGACCAGGTGTCGCTGGTTTCCGACATTGATTCCTGGGAGGACGAAACATCCACCGTTACCCTGATGACCCTCCACACCGCCAAGGGTCTCGAATTTCCGGTGGTCTTTCTCTCTGGAATGGAAGAGGACCTGCTTCCCCATTACAGGTCCCAGGATGAACCGGCGGAACTGGAGGAAGAAAGACGTCTGTGTTACGTGGGTATGACCCGCGCCAAAGAGCGTCTCTTTCTCACCATGGCCCGAAGGCGCAGGCTGTTCGGGCACTATGACGACACCCATCCCTCACGTTTTTTCACCGAACTACCCGGGGAGAACGTGGAACTTCACGATAATGCCCCTTTCCCAATCCCGGGGCTTTCACGAAACAGCAGCTTGAAAAAAACCGCTGCGGGACGGACCATCTCCATAAGCGACTTTCACTACGAGCCTGAGGTTGTGGAGGGTGAAGATACCCTCGTGCCGGGAACCGAGGTCCGTCACCCCATGTTTGGAATGGGACAGGTGATGTCTGTGGAAGGAACCGGCGGCGACGCCAGGATTACCGTCTATTTTCCCAGGGGGGGGAAGAAGCGCCTCATAGCAAAATTCGCCAACCTCCAGGTTATCTGAAAATCCCGTCAAGACCTCTTTGGTTTATCCGATAATACGTACTTTTATTATTTTGCTGTCATTGCGAGGAACATCGAGGGAGACGAGAGTGACGCGGCAATCCCGGGCGGAGCTGAAAAGCAGCTCGTCACGGCGCCCTCCGGCCGCTATGGGATCGCTTCCGCCGTCGCCCTACGGGCTATGGCGGACAGGTCGCATGGGTTACAGCTCGCGATGACAGATGGCGGGATACGGTTCGCGATGACTAATGGTGGGGTATGATCCACTCCACAACAAGGTACCCATTTCCCGGATGATCTACCTTCAGAAATTTCACAGAATCCAAAAAACACCACTTCAATGCTTTCATCGGGGTAATAATGCCTACTGGGCCGGCGGATTAAAAATCTCCATGGACGCATCACCGGGATTTCCCCCGATAATGAGAACCCTCCCGTCGGAAAGCAGTGTGGCGGTATGACCGCTCCGAGCCACCCTCATTTTCCATGGGACCGCCTGGGAGGTGTGAGTAACCGGGTCGAAGATCTCCGCGGACCTAG